>JAZFUB010000070.1:0-9560 GCA_036447015.1 Thermoguttaceae bacterium
GACCAGCCGAAAATACTCCCCATTGCGGGGGATTGGCATGTGGAAAACAGCCCCAAGATCAGCGTTATCACTAGTGCAAATCGCATAACCATTTTCTTTCCCTTTTCTCGCAAAGCCTGCACAACAACGTTTGAGGGAAAACTCCCTTCATCCCCTACAACCTATAGGCCGCCGACACTCCGATCCTGACATCGAAAACGGTATTTTTTGCAGGATTCCCGAAAATCGTTGTGTCGTAAGGGCTAATGTGGCCAGAATGGCAAGAGGCGCAAGCTAGGCAAGCTGTCTGTCTGCTGTCATGCGCAGAGACCTCGCACACGTCGCGCACGTACCCACACGTGAAATTCCACGAGACCACGTGTCTTGTACGAACTCGGGTTCCGCCGACAACGAGATTCGCGGAGATACAGATTGTTCTGCCGGGGTCAATCTACCGGCTCTTTCGGGGGGATGTTCTCCTGCACGCATTGCAACAGAGCATGGCAAGGTGCCGCTGGAATGGAGCGGACCTCGCCCAGCGGCAAATCACTCGTCCTTGGCGGTGTAACGTTCCGGTTTCTCCTGGAAACGTGCCAGCGTATCCGCCATGGAGAACATGTACAGGCGGCCTTCGTACGTGACGCAATAGTCCATCCTGCCCGGTACTCGACGTTCGTCATCAACGAACAACACCGGATCGTTGCCCGAGTGGACCGCAGTGAAGCGATCGGGATCGTCGAGGAATTGCTGCCGTTGGGTCTCGCCGGCGAACAGGTACCTGCGGCCTGCATGCGTTGCCGTCCACCGCGGATCGCTTTGTGCCCAACGTTCGTTCAGGAGCAACTCGACCGGGCAGTAGCCGCCCAAGGCAACCGGCAGGGCGTTCGTTTCTTGCTTGGTGGGCACCTCCTTGAAGGGCACCTCGTCCGGTTCGACGGCGACCGCCGATCCGACCGATGGATAGGACGAAGCGATCCGGTCCGTCTCGCCGCGGAATCCCGGATGCAGGGCGGCCATCCAGTTCGCCTGAATTGTTCTTTCCTCGGGTTGACCCAATTCAGGCCGGTTTGGCAATTCCGTATCGACGGTCTCCGGTTCGGGTGATGCGTCCGTCGCGACGTCGGTCGCCTCCGCCACCGATTGGTCGGGCGCCGCCAGCTCGGGCGGCGGTGCGTCCGCTTGGGGTGCCTCCTGCGTAACGGCTTCTTCCGGCATGGCGGTTGCCGCAGGGGGCTGTTGAAACGGGACTTCCGTGGCGGTCATCGACGGCGGTATCAGTTGCGGCAGCGCGGCGCCCCCGTCCGGCATCGTGGAGAACGGTTGTTCCAGCGGAGGTTCGAAGGGCGTCGGACTACCGGGATCCAGCGGCATGCCCGGCAGAGGTTCCAGCGATTCAGGCCCGCCGGGAACGCCCGGCACCGCGGGTACGCCGGGAAACGTTTCCGGGAAGAGCGGGTCGAGCAACGACCCGCCGCCGGACTCGGCCGGTACCTCGGGAATCCCGGGCGTGAAATCGAACGCGGGCTCTTGAGGTAGGAAACCGCCTTCGCCCGGAAAGGTGCCGGGCATACCGGGCAACGTGTCGAGCGGACCGGTGTCGAAGGTCTCTTCCCCCGGGCCATGAAGCCGGGTCCTCGGCAACGGCTGCTGCCGCTGAGGCTTGGGAGTCGGCAAGACCTCGGCATTGATCGACCGGGGAAAGACCTCCGCCGGCCGGGGATCACCAGGCCATCGCCGCCAGACCGTCTGATAGTGGCCGAATTCCCGCACGTTCAGCACACACGTCGAACAGTCGCCACAGCGCGGATGGCCCAGACACGTGTCTGCCGAGACGGTCTTCCCGCACCAGGGCAACAGCGGCAACAGGAGGCCGAAGAGCAGTGCAACGCGTATCGTTCGGATTGGTTTCACCATAAGGTCTTCCCCCTTAGCATCTTGCTTCAAGAGTTCTCGCCATTCTACATCGCAATCGGTTGCCACGGTTATCCGCCCCGTCATCGACACCGTCATCGACACCGTCATCGACACTGTCATCGACTCGGTCATCGCCGCGTGGGCCGATTGAAGTTTCGCCCCAGCGTCTGCAGGTTCCGAATCGTCGAAGCACCCAACGAGGTGACGGCCGCAACGCGTTGGAACGGCGCCGTTACCGAAGCCACGAAATTCGTCAATGCGACCGTATCATCCTGGCCGATGATGATGCGGTCGTCGGGCATGATCTGGTAGTTCGTGTCGGTCACGCCACCCCGCGCGATCGCGTCATAATCGATCTCCAGGATCTGATCGCATCCGTTTCCCGCCGGTGCAGGTCGGGCAATCCAGATCTTCTCGCTCGATACAGGCGACAGCCCGCCGATCAGGCTGAGGGCGTCCAGGACCGTTTCATTTCCCGTAATTGGTACGCTCACAATGGTGTCGCCCAGACCGGCACCTTCGGTCACGATGTAATAGACTTTGCTGTTGTAGGCGGCCACGTCGATGGCGACCTCGGGCGAGTCGAAGTACTGCGAGAGATGATCTTGCATCGCGGCCTGTGCGTCGGCAATCGTCTTGCCTGCCACGTGAACGGTTCCATAGCGGCGCAGGTTGACCGTACCGTCGGGTCCGACCAGATATTGGCCCGTAATCTCCTGGGTACCGGCCGATCGGGCCAGTTGCACCGAGACTTCCGGATGGTCCAGGACCTCGATCAGCTTCTCGTGGATCGCCGCACGGGCCTCGTTGACGGTCATACCGACGACCCGGGCCGAACCGTAGGCCGCTCCCAGGGCGACCGTGCCGTCGCCTCCCACCATGAAGAAGTTGTTGATCGGCTGATCGAAGAAGGTTCCGGTAACCTGGATCTGGAGCACGTCGTATATCTCGGCCCGATAGGGCGGCAAGGGGACCAGTTTGAGCATTTCGATGTTCAGAAGGTCGGGAGGCTCAATCCGATAGGAGGGCAACATCGTCATCGACAGCTCGCGCGGGGGCTCCAACTCGGGCGAGATGGGGATCCCCGACGACGGATCCTCGTAGAAATCGACCGCCTGGCAACCGGTCAGCCCGAGCGCTGCAACGACCGTCAGCAACCCAAGCAGAGACAAAGCATTTTTCGCTGGGTACGCTTTCACTGGACGAGTTTTCACTTGGGGGGGTCTAATCATGGTCGATCCGTTTCTGGCTTCCGGCGGTCGATCCGCACTGGCCTCCGGGACCGCATTGGCCTCCGGGAAGGCCGTCAATCTGGAAGGGACGCGATGGCCGCGCACGCCTCCTTAAAAGTTTACTAATCGACGCTGTCGGAATAATCGGCAAACTCAACCAGGTACTTGAGATCCTCCGAAAATTCACTACTTTATGCAGACTCAGTGGTAAGATGGCCGATCTAAGTAATATGAGCAATTCTTCCGACGGCTGGAAAGCGTATTTCTCCAATTGGCCCGAGACCATGGCCAAGAAGGGGATCTTGATTACGAACTTCGACGAGCAGATCCCGTTCGCCGGGTTCCTCGCCAGCGATTCCTTCTTGCTCCTGGATCGCCAAACCCCCGATGCCCTGGGCGCTCGTACCGTGATCCTCCCCTATGGTAGTATGACGGCGCTGAAGCTGACCGACGTGGTCGATCAGAAGGTCTTCCACTCGATCGGGTTCGAGGGCTCGCTCAAGAAGCGATAGCCCGAGAGTCTCCCAGGCCTTCGGACACACAAGGGCCATCGGGCACACAAGAAGTGTGGTTCCTTTTGTGCAGGCTGTGCGAGCGAAAAGGTTCATGCAACCCCTATGAACCGCCTCGTTTGTGCATTCCAATTTCTCGCCGATCTACTTTCTTTTTTGGGTGGTCGGAAACGCGCCATTTCCCTATGCTATAGTATTCAGAGGTTGCGGCTGCCCGACGGGGGCAACCGTGGAATCGTTGCGAGTTCGAAACGAGAGTTTCCAGCAAGCGTTATTCTCCGGCAGTGCAAGTTGTTTGGTCGGAGTCAACACACGTCTACGTAACACAAGGAGCATTCTGTGGCCAAGACACCCGACAAACCCAAAGAAGAGGAAGCCGAAGTGAAGGCCCCGGCCGAGGCGCCCGCCGCACAAGGCCAACAACAGCAACAGCAACCGCAGCGGATCCAAGTCGAGATCGACGATAAGAACGCACTGGCGACGTACTCGAATTTCTGCCGCGTGACGGGAACGCCCGAGGAGTTGATCATCGACTTCGGGCTGAATCCGCAGCCGTTCGGCGTTCCGACGAATCCGATCCCGATCAACCAGCGGATCATTACGAATTTCTACACGGCCAAGCGGATGCTTCACGCACTGACGCTGACCGTTCAACGTCACGAAGCGACCTTCGGCGTTCTGGAGACGGACGTGCAGCGACGCGTCAGGCCGGGCGTGTTGTCCGGGCAGCCGCAACAGCCGCCGCCGCAACCGGCGCCGCCGCAACAGCCGCCCAAGACCTAAGCATCTTCGCCCAACCGACAACCAAACTGTCCACAAGACCGATAGCCCGATCTAACCGGCGGGCTACCCGGTCGGGACAGCGGTCGTTGAGAGAGCCTCTTATCGTATCGGTGCGGCCTGCACCACGGCGGGTGGCGTTTCAGCCACCTCGCAGACGACGCGGAATCCCACGTTGAAGACCTTCTGCCAGGCCGGATAGCTTAGCCGATAGGCCGACCGACAGCGCGCGGGCCGGTCGCGCCACGAACCGCCGCGGACCACACACCGATCGGCTGCCGTCGGATTGTTGCGGCCATCGTCGGCTACGTACGGATAGGGGCGATAAGCCGATCGGGTCCACTCCCAGACGTTCCCGTGCATGTCGTGCAGATCCCAGGCATTCCCCTTGAACTGGCCCACGTCGGCCGTGACCAGCTCGCCGTCATCGAATCGATCGTCGCGGGGCGTCATGTCGGCCGTGTGGCGTCCGTCGGTGTCGAACGCCAGTTCACGGATCGTCGCGTCGGCCAGGTTGGCAAACTCCGCGAAGTCGGTATCCGCATCGCCGTAGCTAGCCGCCGTGGCGGTGCCGGCGCGGCAGCCATACTCCCACTGGGCTTCCGTCGGCAGGGTCACTCGATTGCCGGTCTTCTTTGAGAGCCACTCGCAAAAGCCCTTGGCTTCCTTCTGAGAGATGCGAACGACCGGCTGCACGGGCCCGTTCAACGGCCAACCGAGATGGCGTTCCCAGAACGACCACGAGCCCTTGTGTTCGAATCGGCTGTCGTGCTCCGAGTCGAATTGCTGATACTGCTCGTTGGTCACTTCGAAGCGTCCCATCCAGAACCGCTTGCCGATCGTTACGGCCGCGACGGCCTGTTCATCGCGCTGGCCGTCGGCATCGCCGATGACGAATCGCCCGGCCGGCACGAGCACCATCTCCATCGCCACGCCGTCGCCCAGGTCGATCGTTCGGCTGGTTTTTCCGGCGGCCGCCTGGCGACGCTTTGCTTCCTTGGCGTCGAAGGGCCAACCGACGACCTGCGGTACGGCGACTTTGATCTTGGGAACCGGCTTGGGCTTGATCGGTACGATCGGTTCGGCCGGCGCTTCGGGAATGACCTCGTAATCGCCGTCGATATTGGCGTACAATTTCGACAGATCGATCCGCCGGTTGCGATAGTCCTCCGTTCTCGCCGCTCCGACGGTCTCCTGCCAGGTTCCGTGACAGGGCCCGTTCAGGTCGATCCACGTGAACAACCGATTCCAGGCCTCGTCGTCCAGTTGCACGCCATGGTGTCCCTTTTGCAGCATTTGGATCAGCTCCGACGTTTCGACGTGGAACTCGCACGGATCGAGCAGCCGAATGTCGCTTTCGAACCCGCCGGTGCGGATCAAGCCACGTAGGGTGAAGTAGGACGGTTCGAAGACGCCGCCGTACTTGCCCAGCAGTTCTTGGAGGCTTTGGCCCTCGATGATCTGCGGCGCGGGCCCGCCTTTGAGCACGACGAACCGCCCCTGTTCGCCTCGCAGGTCGGGAATCGTCCGGCCGTCGGGGCGTTCGCTACCGTCGTGACAGGCGACGCAGTACTTGTCGACCACCGGTTGGACGTCGCGTTTGAAGCTGAACCCATGCACCGGCCCGAACCACGGCGTGATATCCGAGGGGAGTCGCCGTGCGGCAATCGTCGTCCGGTTCGGCGGCGTCGAGTTTTGTTCCTCGTGACAGCCGACGCACGAGACGACTTCGCCCGGCATGGCAGTCGTCCAGCTACGCATCAGTTGCAGCGCGCGGCCCTGGGCATCGATCGGCTGCATCGAGATCGGCGTGTTGGCCGGCACACGGAAGATGGCCGAGCCGTCGGCCTCGACCGGCACGGTCCCGAGCACGCGTTTCGGTTCCCAGGGACCGTCGGCACCGACGCGGTGGCTGATACCGGCCAGTTTCTGGTAGGCGAAATGGTAGGTAAACAGCCGAAGACTCTTCACGGCCCCACGCGGAACGCCTTTCAGGCCGGGACCCTGGTAGATGTCTTCCAAGAAGATCAGTGCTTCCCGACTGCTCAGATCGACCCGATCGGGGATCACCGGCGGGAGTCTTTTGGAACGCAACGGAATCGGCTCCAGCAGTGCGTGGTCCTCCAGTTCCTTCAGCAGCAGGATGTTGTCGAAGACGTCGACCAGGTAAATGCCGAACAGGTCCTTCGGCGTCGGCTTGGCCGTCACGATGAAATACTTCTCGCTCAGCGGATAGGGGTGGAGGAACTTGGGCCAACTCGCGTCGGTCAGCCGGTCTTGGATCAATGGCTCGACCGGCTGATCCCGGCCGGGAATCCGCTGGACGACGCCATGGGCCTCGGTTCGCCCCAAAGCCGGATCGAAAATGATCAGTTCGCCGACACGTCCGACATGGTGACCGGTGACGATGCCCACGACCTTGGTCGGATGATTGGGGATCGGTCGGGCGTAGAAGATGCCGTTGGGCCAGTATCTGCGGCTGCCGTAGAACTCTCGCTGGTTGGTCCCGTCCGGGTTCATCGTGAACAGATACCGCCCCCAAACGTGCGGCAGGTCGGTATATTCCCAACGCAAGTAGAGCACCCGGCCGTCGTTGGTCACCGTCGGGCAATAGTTGTGGTCCTGGTCGAAGCAGAGTTGCCGGATGTTGCCCCCGTCGGCATCCATCAGATAGCTCATCGCCGTATTGACCGACGCATTGCACGGCACGCCCTGAAGCGGAGCCGTCGAGACGAACACGATCTTGCCGCTGGGTAGATAACACGCGTCGAAGTTGTGGATACCCGGCTGCGAGGGCGTCAGTTGCCGAAGGTTGTTGCCGTCGCCGTCGATCTCGTAAATCTGCCAGGTGAGATCCTCCGAGGGCATCGAAAAGAGGATCTTGTCGGCGTCATAATGCAGTTCGATATCGCCGACCAGCCGGGTCGTCTCGGGCCTGAAAAGCGTTCTTAGCGGCCCACCCTTGCGCACATCATCAAGCACGACGAGCTCGTTCTCCCAGGTGTCGACGTTGGGGATCTCGTCCTGTTGCCAGGAGCTTTGCTGCGGCAGCCCGACGAACTTGCCGAGTCCCTTGCCGTCGCCCACGGCCCGGCGGGGATCGCCCAGCGGCTTGCGTTTGATCAACAGCAGTTTGCCGAAATCCAACAACGGGTTGGCCAGGAGGATCTCGCGTTTCAGCGCGATGATTCCTTCGACGTCGCGCCCGGCCGCTTCGTCGTCCCGCGCGAGTGCCAGGCGGATCTCGGGCAAACGCTGTTCGTATGCCTGCAGACGCCGCAGGTAGTCGTTGCCGTCGGTGTACGTTTCGGGAAACGTCTTCGCCAGATCCTGGACGGCCAGTTGCAGGGCGTCGAAATCGACCTGCCGCAGGGGGTCGGCGGCCCGAGTCGACGCTCCACAGCAGAGCAGCCCAAAGGTCAGACACACGATTGAAACCAAACGAGGCATTGTATTGGTCCATTGTTCAGGATGGGAATTGACGCTGAACGGTTACGTTGTCCTACTTTATACCATGTTTCGCCACGAGATTCCACTGGTTAGCCGCTGGGCTTGCCCCGCGCTGAGAAGTACGGAAATCGTCGGCTTATTCGCAGCGCGGAGCAAGCTCCGCGGCTAACAGCCCCGTATTCTACGGTTCCTGACGCACAGCCTCAACGCCGCAGAGGATCGCGGCGGCATATTTCGACCCGGCGACCGGTGTCAGGCCGACCGTCAGGTTACCGCCGAGGAGCATGTCGACTTCGACGTCGCGGAACTCCTTGACAACCGCCTTGCGTGCACCGCCGGCCTCTCGAACGATATCGAAACGGCTCAACACGGTGTTGCCCTGCAACGAGACGTCGAACAGGCGGTCGCCTTCGGCCAGATCTTCCGGCTCGGCGAAGTAGAGTCGAACCGTATAGCGGCGGGCCGGTTGGCCGTCGTCGATCAGCTTGAAACTCAACGCTTTGGCATTCGCGTAGCCCGAGGTGAAGACCCACGGCCGGTCGGTCCCTTCGATCGGCAGCAGGTCTCCGTTGTGTCGATAGCACATCGAGTCGTTGTGCTGGTAGGTCGGCAACCAGTCGCCGAGGATGCCCGACTCGACCTTGGCCGGATAAGGAATCCAGAGCACGCCGCGATCGTCCTCGCGAAAGCCGGGCGCCCCGAGATTGACGGCCATGTGCCTGACGGGCGTATTCTTGGGCTTCGAGATGCCCGACGTAATTCCTCGCGGCCATGCCCGGGCCTGTTTGCGTGGATAGAGCCCGATCGACGTATAGATGGGCGTGCCGCACGTACACCCGGAACGACCCTCGGGCGCCACATAGACACCGCCGGCCGGGACGGCCCCCAGGTTGCAGGCCAACGACATGTTGCCCAGCGGCGTGTAGCCGCAACGGTCGTCGAGGTTCAGGTGCGAGATCCCGCCCTTGTTGCCGAACAGAGCGGCCCCGGACCCGAGCAGATGGCTGCAACCGATATAGCCGCGAAACAGATCGACCGGCTCGTCGTTTCCGGTAAGCGGATGCGTGTAGGTTTTCACCCGGCCGGTCGCAAGGTCCCACGCATGCGGTTCGGCGTAGACGGTATCGCCGACGATGATGGGCCGTTTGCGATAGTTTCGTCTTCCACCCCAGAGAAACTTGCCCGAGCCGGCGTCCAGCGCATAGAGGGCCCTGCGCTCGAACTCGCCTCGCACAAACTCCTGATACGGATGGCCCAGGCTGGCGGTACCGTGGACGACGACGATGCCATTTTTGACCATGCAAGCGACGCCCACTCGGCCGTCCGAAACGACCGTATCGTCGAGCGTGACGTCGGTCACGTTGATCGGTTTCTCCCATCGCACGCTGCCGGCCGCGACGTCCAGGGCGACCAGTTTCCGCAGGTCGGGCTCGATGGGTGTTCCTCGCCGGTCGATCGCCTTGCGGTCTTCGACGGACGCGTCTTTGATCGTCTGTGCCATCGCCTGTTGCCGCTCGGCGTCGGTCAGATTGGCGTCGACGTAGAACAGCGTGCCGTCGGCCACGGCAATGCCGTCGTGCTCGATCCGTTTTCCTTCGACGATCCACCGCAGCTTGCCGTCGTCGTCGGTGTCGATCGCGAAGATCGCGTTGGCCATTTTCGGATCCGCCCGACGCCGGGACGCATCGTGCTC
>JAZFUB010000071.1:0-5533 GCA_036447015.1 Thermoguttaceae bacterium
GTTCGTCAATTACTTCGACGTCAAGCCACCGACGTGGGAGAAAATGCGCGAGGTCGATTTCGCTGCTGAGGAGGACTTCCCCGCGTCTCGCGAAGACCAGGCTAGCGCAATCCTCGAGTATCTCGACTTGGAGGGAGGGCATCTTGTTCCCGGAAAACAGAACCCGAATCAACTGATTGTCTTTCGGATATCCGGTGCCGGCAATTATCGAATCACCTGGAACCGCCGGTCCTCCCGAATTGTCGTGGAACGCCAAGTGCCGTTCTCGTCTTATCGGCTGGTGAATTTCCTCCACTTCCGCTGTGGATACGGCCAACGGACTTTTGCCTTCACCGCCTGGGCTGTCACGGTCGATCTGGTTGCCGCGTCCCTGGCACTGTGGAGCGTCTCGGGGATCTACATCTGGTTTCGTCGATATCGCAAACGTTTCTGGGGAAGCGCGTGCCTCCTGGCAGGCGTCCTCCTGTTCGCTGTTCTCGTTGTTCTCCTTTGTCTGTGAAGGCCGGTGCCGTACTGCACAGAACTGATCGGAATCTACTGCAATTCGAAACAGGATGAACCAATCGTGAAGAAAACGGTACTCGGTGTCGGCAACTGCTCGTTCGATCATGGCAACGTCGAGGCGTTGATCCTGGAACACTTCGACGCGGAAATGGTGGCCGCCTCGCTGAAGGATGAGGCGATGGAGCGGCTCCGCTCCGGCAGTTTCGACTTGGTTCTGGTGAATCGAAAACTGACGCAAGATTCGAGCGACGGTCTGGAACTGATCGAGCGGATCAAGGCCGATCCGCAACTTGCCGAGACGCCGGTGATGCTGTTGAGCAATTATCCCGAGGCCCAGAAGGCAGCGCTTGCCGCCGGGGCGGAACCCGGTTTTGGCAAAGCCGAACTCGGGCGGCCGGAAACGGTCGAGCGGCTCGGGCGGTTCTTGGGGTTGTAGTCGCTGTCGCCGAACCTTGTGGTTTGTTGCTGCCTCTTTCTCTCTTGAGGCGGTCCCACCGATTGCCATCGGTGGGCTTGGAAGGACTTCAGCGAAAGCGGTCTCTGGTGCATCGGCTCCCCCCTACCTTTCCCCCCGGTTGCCGCTTACAATTGGTGCGTTGCACTGTTCTCGTACGAAAGGACCCCGATCCATGCGATCCGACACCATCAAGAAGGGCGACGCACGTGCCCCCCATCGAAGCCTGCTCCGGGCGACCGGACTGACGGACTCCGATTTCGAGAAGCCGTTCATTGCCGTCTGCAATAGCTATACCGACATCATTCCCGGCCATGTCCATCTCGATAAAGTGGGCCAGTTTGTGAAGCAGTGCGTTCGCGAGGCCGGCGGGGTGCCGTTCGTCTTCAATACGATCGGCGTCGACGACGGGATCGCCATGGGCCATGCGGGCATGAAATTCTCGCTGCCCTCGCGCGAGATCATCGCCGACTCGGTCGAGACGATGCTCGGGGCCCATTGCTTCGACGGCATGATCTGTATCCCCAATTGCGACAAGATCGTGCCCGGCATGCTGATGGCGGCCGTTCGATGCAACATCCCGACGCTCTTCGTCAGCGGCGGACCGATGGAAGCCGGCAAGACGCCCGACGGAAAGACGGTCGACCTGATCGATGTGTTCATCGGTGCGGCCGCCAAACAGGACGGCAAGCTCAGCGGCGAGGAGTTGACCGCCCTGGAGAAGTTCGGCTGTCCAACCTGCGGGTCGTGCAGCGGCATGTTCACGGCCAACAGCATGAACTGCCTGTGCGAGGCATTGGGGCTCGCACTGCCGATGAACGGCACACTGCTGGCGACCAGTGCGGAACGCAAAAAGCTCTTCCAACGGGCGGCCGACCGGATCGTCGAGATGGTGCTTCAGTTCGACAAAGAGGGCGAGGGCCACGGACTGTTGCCGCGCGAGATCGTCAACCATGCGTCGATCGACAACTCGATGATACTGGACATGGCCATGGGCGGCAGCACGAACACCGTGCTGCACATGCTGGCCATCGCCCATGAGGCGGGCGTCGCCTACAGCCTCGATCGGATCAACGCGCTGAGTAAACAGACGCCCAACGTCTGCAAGATCGCGCCCAGCAGCCACTACCACATGCAGGACTGCCACAACGCGGGCGGGATCCATACGATCCTCGGCAGCATCGAACGGGGCCGGCCGGGTCTGTTGAATCTCGACTGCAAAACGGTCACCGGCAAGACGCTCGGCCAGAACGTGGCCGAGTACGACGTTCGGGCCGAGACGGTCACAGAAGATGCCCTTCAGTTGGCCGCCGTGACAGCAGGCGGGAAGCGGAACAGCCCTGGCATGAGCATCGAGAAGACCGTCGCCTCGGTGCGAGATCTGTCGGCCGAGACGCTGGGATTCGACCCGACCGATTGCATCCGCGAGGTCGACAACGCCTACAGCACCGAAGGCGGGCTGGCCATTCTCTACGGCAACCTGGCGCCCAACGGGGCCGTGGTCAAGGCGGCCGGTGTGAAGCCGGCGATGATGCAACACACCGGCCCGGCCGTCATCTTCGAGTCGGAAACCGATGCGTACGACGCCATCGTCTATGAGGAGATCAAGGCGGGCGACGTCGTGGTGATCCGCTACGATGGGACCCGCGGCGGCCCGGGCATGCAAGAGATGCTCGCACCGACCACGGCGATCAAGGGCGTCGACCTCGACGACAAGGTCGCACTGATCACCGACGGACGGTTCTCCGGCGGCACGGCCGGAGCATGCATCGGCCACATCAGCCCCGAGGCGGCCGTCGGCGGACCGATCGGCCTGATCGAGCCGGGCGACATCATCGAGATCGACATCCCAGGCCACACGCTCAACGTCCGCTTAAGCGACGAAGAACTGGCCGAGCGGAAGAAGAAGTGGAAGCCCAGAGAGCCAAGATTCAAGACCGGCTGCCTGGCGAAGTACGCCGCCCTGGCAACCAGTGCCGACACGGGTGCAGTGTTGAAGTGGGATTGACAAGTAGGGTGCAATAGACAATGGCCGTATTGTGGGATGGGCACACGAAAACTACAATCCTCTTGTTGCGATGCAACACGGACACATTTGCCGAAAGAGCGGATGAAGTGGCAACCTCCTTTGCGGCAAAGTGTCCGTGCCACCCGCGGAGGGTAGACTTCGACTTACGGTAACCGGCTGCCTGCGCGTTAGGCTGCAAACTCGCCGTCTACAGGTAATATACGGATCATTCCATAAACAAGTTATCCAGCTGAGACAACGGATGCCCGACTCCCCATACTCACCACCACAAACATTCGGGACGCCGAAATCGATCGTCATCACCGACGCGAATGCGTTTCAGATGCCACGCAAATGCGTGATGTGCGGGACGAATGTTCCGGAGCTATTCTCGTACACACAAGACCACTTACCACTTGTTGGTCCTGGTGTTGCTCTCGTGCGAACCACACAAGTCTCGCTCCCATATTGCGAGGAACATCGCAACGACTTTGAAAAACGTTTTCGCAAACTACGAATCTCGCAGGGTGTTGTCTACGTGATTCTCGTGATCTGTGCATTCACGATCTTCTTTGAACCCGTTCGCCTACGGATGGGTTGGGGGCCAGAGCCTGGTCTCGTTTCAGGCATATTCGGCGGTGTCTTGTTCCTATTCCTTGTCGTTACGATTTTCTGCATCAAACCATTCCTGTACGATGTGTTTGTCAAGCGATCCGGAAACCGCATTCGAATCAAGAGCCGTTCGCAGATATTCATCAAAAACGTGATCGAAGCAAACCAGTCGATTGTCCGATGATCGGAACACTCGTACCCGGGTGCCCCGGACAGATAGGGTGGCCTGGACGGTTTTGCGGAGAAGGCGTTGCGATCGTGGTCACTCGTTCGCAAAATCCGTCCGGGTGGCGCAGCCGCAAGAGGCGCTCGCCGAGCCTCCTCGTGTGGCTGCGCCACCCCGCGAAATATGCCGCATTGGCGACCAGTGCCGACACGGGGGCCGTATTGAAGTGGGATTAGGGGGTTGATCCTCATGCTCCAGCGCAAGGTTGCATCGCAAGCGTGTTTAGCGGCCGGGCTTGCCCGGCGTGTTTCAAAGCGCTCACGACGCCAAAAACGCGCCGGGCAAGCCCGGCCGCTAAACGACGATTGCGTAGCGAACCGCAAGTTTCGGGTTTCGCGCTCCTACCACTACGATTCGGCGCTAAGGGCCCGATCCAGGTCGTCGCGCAGATCTTCGACCGCTTCGAGTCCGACCGACAGACGTATTAAGCCGTCGGTGATGCCGTGGGCCAGGCGGTCTTCTCGGTCGTAGCTGGCGTGCGACATGGCGGCTGGCTGCTCGATTAGCGACTCGACCGCTCCGAGGCTGACGGCCAGTTGGAAGAGTTCGGTGCTCTCGGCCACGCGCTTTGCGACGGCGAAATCGCCGGCCACCTCGAAACTCAACATCGCGCCGAATGCACCGTCCATTTGCCGGGCCGCAATGTCGTGGCCCGGGTGATCGGGCAAACCCGGGTAGAGCACGCGGGCCACTCGCGAGTCGGCCTTGAGGAACTGGGCCAGGCCGGCGGCCGTTCGGCTCTGCTCGCGAACTCTCAACTCCAGCGTTTTGATTCCTCGCGAACAGAGAAACGATTCCAACGGCCCCATCACCGCTCCGGTCGCGTTCTGGAGGAAGTAGAGCCGATCGAAAAGTTCCGTGTCGCCGACGACCAGCGCACCGCCCAACAAGTCGCTGTGACCGCCGAGGTACTTCGTGGCCGAGTGCATGACGATGTCGGCCCCGAGCTCCAGCGGCCTGGTCAGCACGGGCGTGGCAAACGTGCTGTCGACGCCCAGCAACGCATCATGGCGATGGGCCAGCTCGGCACAGGCCGCGATATCGGTGATCGACATCAACGGGTTGCCCGGACTCTCGACCCACACGAGCTTCGTGTTCGGGCGAATGGCCTGCTCGAACCGTTTTAGATCGGTCGCCGGCGCGATGCTCACTTCGACGCCGGCGGGCTGAACGATCTTGTGCAGCAGCCGATACGTACCGCCATAGACGTCGGCCCCAGTCAGCACGTGATCGCCCGGCTTCAGCAGCATGGTCGCACAATGGATCGCCGCCATGCCGGAAGAGAACGCCAACGCGCCGGTACCCGATTCGAGCGAGGCGAGCGTTGTTTCGAGCGATTTTCGGGTAGGATTGCCGCTGCGTGAATAGTCGAACTCACCCCAATCGCCCGAGCCGGGCTGCACGTACGTGGCGGCCAAATGGATCGGTCGAACCACGGCCCCCGTCTGCGGGTCTCGTTCGTTGCCGACGTGAATCGATCGAGTGCGAAAGTGCATGAGAAGGGTTTCCTAGTGTTCGAGCGCCTGCTTCAGATCGGCGATCAGGTCTTTCGTGTCTTCAATGCCGCAAGACATACGGATCATGTTGTCGGGGATCCCGACCGCGAGCCGCTGCTCGGGCGTGTAGTCGTGATAGCTCATCACGGTCGGCTGTTCGATCAACGATTCGACGCCGCCCAGGCTCGGGCCGATTCGGGGGATTTGCACCGCATCGACGACGCGAGCCGTCT
>JAZFUB010000072.1:0-15019 GCA_036447015.1 Thermoguttaceae bacterium
TCCAGGGCGAGGCCGTCGACAATGCACCGACATTTACGTCGACCGCCTGGAATATCTCGTCGCGAGACAGAACGACCGCCACGGTGCAGTGGTCGCCCCCGGAGTGGACCACCAAGGGCCAGTCCGGACCCGATCAGCAAACGCCTGATCTTGCAGCGGTGATTGGGGAGATCGTCAACCGCCCGGGCTGGCAATTCGGCAATGCGTTGGCGCTGGTGATCACGGGCGAGGGGAAACGGGTCGCCGAGTCGTACAACGGCGACGCACAAGGCGCACCACTGCTCTACGTGAAATACGTGGACGGGTCCGGAACGCCGCCAAACCGTCCACCGACGGCCGCGAACGAATCGGCCAACACGGTCGAAAACACGCCGGTCAGCGTCGACGTGTTGGCCAACGATACGGATCCCGACAACGACCCGCTGACGATTACGATCGTCGACGTGACCAACGGAACGGCCCTGGTCAACAACGGCGGTACGCCGGCCGATCCGACCGACGATACGGTCGACTTCACGCCGGACGTCGACTTCGTCGGAACGGCCGGTTTCACGTACCGGGTCAACGACGGCGAGTTCGATTCGAACGTCGCGACTGTGACCGTCTCGGTCGCTCCGTCGGGCGGAGGGGCCGGCACGCTTGACGTCCGAGTCGCGGACGGTACCGACGACGCGGAAGAGGAGGGCTCCGGAAAGGTCAGCCTCCGCAGCAGCGACTTGGAATTGACTTTCGACGACGACCATCAGACGGTGGGCATGCGATTCGTCGGTGTCGATCTGCCCACCTCGGCGATTGTCACCAACGCCTATGTCCAGTTCCAAGTCGATGAGACCGATTCGATCGAGACGACGCTCACGATCCGAGGCGAGGCTACCGGCGATGCCTTGACGTTCACGTCGACCGCCGGATCGATCACGGCCCGACCGACGACCACCGCGGCCGTCGCCTGGTCGCCCGACCCGTGGCTGACGGTCGGCGAAGCAGGGCTCGACCAACGGACACCCAACATCGCTGCGATCCTCCAGGAGATCATCGCCCAGCCCGGTTGGTTCTCCGGCAACGCCCTGGCGATCTTGATCGAGGGAACCGGCGTGCGAACAGCCGAATCGTACAACGGCCAACCGGAGGCGGCCCCGTTGCTGCATATCGAGTATACGGTGCCGGCTGCCGTGACGCTCGACGCGAATGGGGTCACACCGGAATCGGCCGAATCGTTGACCGAGGCCCAATTGATGTCGATCGTCGATGCCGCCGTCCTGCGGCTCGACCCGACCGACGAAACCGAAATGCGGGATGCTCTGGCGGGCATGACGTTCGAAGTGGTCGATCTTCCCGACGATCTCTTGGGCCAGGTGTCCGGTGACTCGATCCGGATCGATATCGATGCGGCCGGCTACGGCTGGTTCATCGACCCGACACCGTATGACGATGGGGAATTCATTTACCGCAGGCCGACGCATTCGCTGGTCGCCATGCCCTACAGTCCGGCCGCCAATCGGGCCGATCTGTTGACGGTCGTGATGCACGAGCTGGGGCACGTGGCGGGCTATCAACACGACGACTCGACGTTGATGGATGCATTGTTATCGCTCGGTACGCGACGGCTGCCCGACGACCCGCTCGAAGTCCACGTCGACGGAGCATCCGCGATGGGGCCCGTGCTGGTGGACCAGGTTCTAAGGGAAGGACTCGATCTGCCGCTCTTGTCGCATTCGACGATCCACGATTTCTTACCACCATGGATGTCGCGCAATGGCAGGGGTAACAGTCGAGTGTAAACGGGCCGTTTGCAGTCGGCCCGTGCCGGATGATGCGAGTGGGCGTGCCGTCGATCTTTCTTGCCGCCGCATCGTTTCGGACAGGCTCTCTAAAGCGTGGCCCTCAACGGCCTTTCGAGCAGCGCCCGTTCGCACGCCCGAGAACCGCCGAAGCAATCGGCCCGATTTGGCCCGGCAACTGCATGCTCGTAGGGGACGACCCATTCGCAAACCCCGAGGATCTTGGGATGAGTGCTCGCGACCACGACGGGAAACCGCACGTGCTGCTATTGATTGACCGACTCTCTCGGGCCATGGACGCGGAGCGTATCGCTTATTGCCACTGGAAGAGCAACATGGAAATCGATCTCGCAACCGGCGGTGAGCAGGATCTCGACCTTCTCATCCGCCGGGCCGATCTTCCGCGGTTCGTGGCCGTCCTCGGCCGGCTGGGGTTTCGGCCGGCACGCGTCCCGGCCGCCGCACAACTGCCCGGCGTGGTGCATTATTTCGGCTACGACGCTCCGTCGGGCCGGCTCGTCCACGTTCATGCCCATTACCGGCTGATCCTGGGACACGACCTGACGAAGAATGTTCGACTACCGATCGAGCGGCCGTTGCTCGAGTCGGCGACGACCGGGCATCCGCTGAAACTTCCGACGCCCGAATTCGAACTGATCCTCTTCGTCATACGAATGATGTTGAAACACTCGACGGTCGATACGCTGCTCGGTCGGCAGGGTCGGTTGTCGGTTTCCGAGCAACGGGAGTTTACGTATCTGACAGCCCGGGCGAATCCGCGCCGGCTTCACGCCACGTTGCAGCAGCATCTTCCGTGCATCGAGTCGGACCTGTTCGACGAGTGTCTCGCGTCGCTGGAACCGGGAGTTTCGATCTGGGAACGCCTCGGAGCATGGCGCCAATTGCGGCGAGTTCTGCACCCCTATGCACGTCGCTCAAGGGCCGCCGATGTGGGACTGAAGGCGTGGCGTCGATCGACGAAGGCCGTGCGCCGACGAACCGCCGGCCACATGCCGCGAAAACGTCTGCTCGGCGGCGGGTCGATCATTGCGCTGGTGGGCGGCGACGGGGCGGGTAAGTCGACCGCCGTCGCCGGGCTCCACGGCTGGCTCTCGAAACACTTCGATGTCAGAAAAGTTCACATGGGCAAACCGCCCCGGTCGCGAACCACCGTTCTGGTACGAGGTCTCCTGAAACTCGGTCGGACGGTACGCTTGCACGGCGGCGTCGCGTCGCTGTTGCAGGACGTCTGCACGGCGCGCGACCGGTATCTGGCCTATGCCCGAGCCAGACGTTATGCGGCAAACGGCGGTCTGGTGATCTGCGATCGCTACCCGTTGCCTCAGATCAAACTGATGGATGCAATGAAGTCGAATCCATCGCCCGGCACCGCAAGCCGTGGGCAAGTCACCCGATTCCTCAGACGACTTGCAAGGCGTTATTATCGGAATATCCTGCCGCCCGAATTGCTGATCGTCTTGCACATCGACCCGGAAACTGCCGTGCGGCGGAAGACGGACGAGCGGCCCGACCACGTTCGCACACGTTGCCGGGAAATAGCAATGGCCTCCTGGCCGCACGGCCGGGCTCATCAGGTCGATGCGTCGCAGCCGAAGACGGAAGTCCTCTCGCAATTGAAATCCCTTGTCTGGTCCCAGTTGTAACGCCATGCCAACGTCCTGCCACATTCCGAAGCGCGTGCCGTCGGTCGTCGAGATCCTCGGGCCGGCCGGCTCGGGAAAGACGACGCTGTTGCGCGTGCTGACAGAGCGTTGGCAGCGCATCGTGCCCAACGTCGACGTCGGCCGGTCGTATTGCCTTCCGTTTCTGATTCGCAACGTGACCGTGCGGTGGCCCGGCTTTCTGCGGCAGTATCGCCGTGATCGGTGGTTCACGTGGAGCGAGACCCGATCGATGGTCTATGTGGAGGCGTGGCATCGACACTTGGGGCGGCGACACTTGGGCGACGGTCGCGTCACGGTCTTCGACCAGGGCCCGCTGTTCCGCTTGGCCCGACTGCGGGCATTCGGGCCCGCGTTGACTCGAAGTGCCGTCTATACACGGTGGCAGGATGAAATGCTCCGTCGGTGGACCTCGACCCTGGACGTTGCCGTCTACTTGGACGCACCGAATAACGTGCTCTGCGAGCGAATCGACGCACGCGACAGCCGGCACCGAATCAAGCGGCACTCCGCAAGCGAGGTGGACGACTTCCTGCGGCGTTATCGCACCTCGTTCGAAGAAGTGCTTCGCCGGTTCGCAGACACGGGTCGCTTGAAGGTGCTGCGTTTCAATACGGCACGCGAATCGACCGCTCAACTGGCCGATCGCATCCTGGCATCGCTGGGCTTCGATACGGAAGAAGGCTGAAGTAGGCATCATGGAACCAACAACTCAAGTCGAACTCGGATCTTCCGGCCGTCGGCCGTCGGTTTCGCCATGCACGGTGGGCCGACCGTTGGAGGGGAGCCTGACGAGGCGAGCCTCTCTCAACGCACTGGCCGAGGCACTGGACTACGGCACGAGGCTGGTCGTCGGGTTCGTGGTCACGCCTCTTCTGGTCGCCGGGTTGGGCGCCTACTCCTTCGGTGCGTGGCAGATCCTGGGGCGTCTGACCGGCTATATCTCGGCCGCTGACGGCCGCCCCACCCAAGCGCTGAAGTGGTCGATTGCCCAACAGCAGACGTCGACCGACTACCCGCAGAAACGTCGTTGCGTGGGCAGCGCGGTTGCCGTGTGGATCCTGTTCCTGCCGCTGCTGGTTTTGCTCGGCGGAACGTTGGCATGGTTCGCCCCCTCGTGGTTGAAGATCCCGGTCGAGCAATACGCCACCGTGCGCCTGACCGCAGCGGTGCTCGTGGCGAACCTGATCTTGATCAGCCTGATCGGCATTCCGCGGGCCATCCTCCGTGGCGAGAACCTGGGCTACAAGCGAATGGGGCTCTCGGCCGTGCTGGTCTGCATCGGCGGCGGGCTCACGGTTCTGGCCCTTCATTGGAACACCGGACTGGTCGGCATCGCTACGGCGACCACGATCACGACGCTCCTGGGTGGCATCCTGTTCTTCTACGTGGTTCGAGTGCATGTTCCGTGGTTCGCAGTCGCACGGCCCTCGGCCGCGGCCGTTCGTCAGTTCTGCGGCCTCAGTGGCTGGTTCCTCGCCTGGCGGCTCATTCGGCAAGTGATGGTCACCGGTGACATTATCCTGCTGGGACTGCTCGGCTCGGTTCAACTGGTCAGCGTCTACACGCTCAGCAAGTACACGCCCGAGGTGTTGATCACGGCCACCGCGATTCTGGCCGGTGGAGCCACGCCGGGGCTGGGCGGCATCATCGGGTCCGGGAATCTGGCTAAGGCGGCCCGCATTCGAAGCGAACTGATCGCGATCACCTGGTTGGTCACGACCGTCGTCGGTGCCGCCGTGCTGCTCTGGAACGAGTCGTTCGTCCGGCTTTGGGTCGGACCCGAATACTACGTCGGCACGACGGCCAACGTGTTGATCATGTGGACGATCCTGCAGTTCATCCTGTTGCGTTGCGATGCTCAGATCATCGACCTGACGCTGAAGCTGCGAGACAAGGTGCTGATCGGTGCCGTCTCGACGGCGATTTCCGTCTCGGCGGCCGTCGTCGTGCTCAGAGCCTTCGACGGCGGAATCGCGGGCCTTTGTCTGGCGTTTCTCGCGGGCCGGTCGATCCTCACCGTCGCCTATCCCTGGATGGTCGGCCGATTCCTCGGCATCTCGGGAACCGCACAACTGAAGAGCCTACTCCGACCGGCGGCGACCACGGCTCTGCTCTTTTCGCTGGCACCGCTTCTGAGCGAAGTCGTCGCGGTCCGTTCGTGGCCGGTCCTGGTGCTCTCGGTCGCAACAACGCTGGCCATCGTTTCGGCGTTCGCATTTTGGGCCGGCCTGACGGCTGGGCAACGCAGACAGCTACTACAGAGAATTCGAGGGTGACTGACCTATGTTCTACTCAGCGAGAAGACTAGCGTTCTTCGTGCCGACCATGAACGGCGGCGGGGCCGAACGAATCACCTTGACGTTGGCCGAGGAAACCGCTCGACGCGGCTACGCGGTCGATCTGGTGTTGGCCAAGGCCGCAGGGCCGTATCTGGCCCAAGCGTCTGCTGCCGTGCGGATCGTCGACTTGGGGGCGACTCGGGTCATGGGCGCACTGCCGGCGTTGGTCCGCTATCTGCGGCAGGCGCGGCCGGAGGTCATGCTCTCGATGATGGGGCACACGAACATCATGGCCTTGTGGGCCCGGCGGCTGGCTCGGGTCGACACGCGAGCCGTGATCAGCGAGCGTGTGGTCCTGTCGCGGCCGGGTATCTCGCCGTGGCGACAGCCGCTGCGCAACCGCTTGCTGCCGTTGCTCAAGCGGCGATTCTACCCCTGGGCCGACGGGATTATCGCCGTCTCTGGGGGTGTGGCCGACGAACTGGCCGCCGCCACCCGCATCCCGCGCGAGCAGATCCAGGTGATCTACAATCCGGTAATGCGACCGCAGTTGCGCGAGCGGATGCGCGAGCCGGTCAATCATCCCTGGTTCCCACCAGACGGTACGCCCGTGCTGTTGGGCGCCGGCCGGCTTCGACCGCAAAAAGACTTTCCCACGCTGATCCGAGCGTTCGCGCAAGTCCGCCGGACGCATCCGGCGAGGTTGGTAATCTTGGGTGAAGGCACACAGCGAAGGATGCTCGAAACGCTCGTTCGCCAGCTGGGTGTCGAAGCGCACGTGAGCATGCCGGGATTCGTCGACAATCCGTACGCCTACATGGCCCGGGCTTCGCTGTTCATCCTCTCGTCGAATTTCGAGGGCTTGCCCGGAGCGTTAATCGAAGCCATGTGTTGCGGCGCGCCGGTCATCGCGACCGACTGTCCCGGCGGCCCGAGAGAGATCCTGTGTGACGGGCAATACGGCCAACTGATCCCGACCGGCGACGTCGACGCCATGGCCGGGGCGATCCGCAAGGCCCTGGATGAAAAGCTGCCGGGCCCGCCAGCGGAAAGCTGGCAACCGTTCGAAATCGACACCGTCGTGGACCAATACCTTGACACGCTTCGGGGGAGCTGACTATGCGGAACATCGCCTTCGCCCTGTCGCTGATCGTGATCTTCGTGATCCCCTGGGAGAACGTGGTCAATGTCGAGGGTTTTGGAACCCTCAGTTCGATCGTTGGTGTGCTGGCAGCCCTGTTCTGGATCGAGACGGTCGTCGTTACGAACCAGATACGTAGGCCGACGCTGTTTCATCTGATTGTCGGTGTCTTCGTCCTGTGGAACGTGGCCACGCTCTTTTGGAGTATCAACGGACAACGAACCATCGGGCGTTCGTGGACCTATGCCCAACTGTTCATCATGATTCTGATGCTCTGGGATCTCTACCGAACGCCGGCGGCCTTGAAGGCGGCGATGCAAGCCTACGTGCTGGGCGCATCGATCTCGCTGGTTAGCGTCATCGTCAACTACGACGCCGGGCTCACCGTCGTGTCGCGCCGCTTCAGCGCCACCGGCTTCAACGCGAACGACATCGGGCTGATCCTCGTGCTGGGAATGCCCTTGGCGTGGTATCTGGCGGTCTTCGTTAACGATACGGGAAAACTGCGACTGCTCAGACCGATCAACTTCGCCTACCTGCCGGCCGCACTGGTCGCCATTCTGTTGACCGGCAGTCGAGGCACGCTCATTGCCGCGGCACCCGTCGTTCTTTTCATCCTTTGCACGCTACCGAGACTGGGAATCGCGTGGCGAGCGGTCTTGGTTGCCGGCGCGATCTGGGGTGCGTCGATGCTGCCGAGCGTGATCCCCGAGGCCACTTTCCAACGCCTGGGGACGATCCGCAGTTCGATCGCCAATGAAGACATGGGTGGTCGTATCAAGATCTGGCGCGAAGGGATGCTTATCCACGGGGCCCATCCGATGCTGGGGGTCGGTGCGGGAGCATATCAGACGGCCGCCGTTCGTACGCACCATGTGGCCCATAACGTTTATCTGTCGGTCCTGGTCGAGTCGGGCATCGTCGGCTTCGCAATCTTTGCCGTCGTGCTCGCCGTAACCGTCTACAACGCACTGCGCCAACCGAAATGGGCCGCCTTGCTCTGGATCACGGTCCTGATGGTCTGGGGAATCGGTGCAATCGTTCATACCTGGGAACAACGAAAACAGACCTGGCTGTTCCTCAGCCTGGTGACCATCAGTGCGAACCTGATCGTCCCGCGTGAGGAAGACGAACCGGACGAGGACTCCTCGGGCACTTCGCTCGACAAACCGCAAATGGCAGACGCATGAAACGACATCTCGTGCAAGTGAATTTCGATCGGTCGGCTTCCGGCTATGCCGCGAAGTACGAACATCCTACCGATTTCTATGCGTCGGAGAAGAGGCGGCGCATGCAGTTGCTCGTCGAACTGGCCGAGTCGATCCGCCCGACCGCCGTGCTCGACGCCGGTTGCGGCCCGGGCGTGGTGCTCGACGAGTTGCGGCGACGGCTTCCCGAAGGTCGGCTGCTGGGAACCGATCTGTCGCGCTCGATGCTCAGGCAGGCTCGTCTGGCCGACTCGGGCGAGTTGCCGTTGGTGCAATCCGACGTCGAACATCCCCCGTTCGCCGACGATTCGTTCGACCTGATCTACGCGCTGGGTGTGGTCGACTATACAGAAGACCCTCGGCGTTTCTTCCAATCGGCATGGCGGATGCTGCAGCCCGGGGGAACGCTCGCGTTCACTTATCCGAACGCCGACTGCCTGATTCGCATGTTTCGCGTGTCGTTGCGACGCTACCGAGGTCGTGTGTACGGCAAGGAGTCGACCGCCTTGGCCTCGCCGCTGAGCGCTACGACCGTCGACCGTTTGATGACGGAGCTCGGTTTCCGATGGGTTCAGCGACGATTCATCACCTACGCCAACGGGCCGACACGCTTGCCGGGGTCGTTGACGTTCGGCCGCAGCATGGAGCGATGGTGCGGGCAAAGGTCGCTCGGCCGCTATCTTGCCTGGTCGTGTTTCTGTGTCGTGCGCAAACCCAATCCCATCCATGGAGCTACCGATGATCTATAAACCGCCAAGCGGCGAAACCCGGCCGCTTCCGTTCGGCCGGTCGCCGAGCCGGCCGCTACGGATTCTGCGTCTGCTGATTAGCATCCGCGAGACGACCGCCTCCTACAACCAGTTCTCGCTGCCATTGCGCGACGAACAAGAGATCACGCTCTGCACGTTCTTCCCGACGGAGATCCGCATGCCGAAAGAGATTCGGCTCTTCGACGGCGACGGGACGGTTCGGGGGTACTTTCGGGTGTTGAAAGCCGCCATGGCGCAACGGGAGTACGACGTCGTTCACGCCCATTCGCCGCACGTGGGATGCTTCTTCCTGATGGCGACCGTGCTGCGTCGACGCGCTCGACGGTCGTCGGTCTGCACCGTGCATAATTCCTATCGGAGCTTCAAGCTCAGAAATCGGCTGTTGCTCCTGCCGGTGTTTGCCGGGTTTTCGCGCGTCGTTTGCTGCGGTCTGGCCAGCTACCGCAGTTTCCCTCCGTGGTTCAAATGGCTGGCGGGCAAGAGGCTTTCCTTCGTTCCCAACGGTGTCGATATCGGTCGCGTCGACCGAGCGGTGCAGTCCGGCGAAGCACGCACCGCCGCCGAAGACTTTGCGGTCGTCAGTGTTGCTCGGTTGATCGACGTCAAGCATCCCGGGACCGTGCTGCATGCTTTCCGGAAGGTGGACGACCGAAAAAGCCGACTGACGTTTCTCGGCGAGGGTCTGCTGGGGGGCCAACTGGCCGACGACATCCTGGCCCATGGGCTGAATCACCGGGTAACGCTTGGGGGCCTTGTGGCGCGGGAAGCGGTCTACGAGACGCTGCGCACGGCGGACCTCTTCGTGTCGGCGTCGGCCGGGGAGGGACTGCCGATCGCCGTGCTTGAGGCCATGGCCTGCCGAGTGCCCGTGCTGCTTTCCGACATCCCGCCACATCGCGAGATCGCCGACGGTGTGGATTTCATTCCGCTGGTTGCGGTTGAAGACGTCGACGGATTCGCTCGGGAAATGCGAACGTTTCAGGAGATGCCGCCTTCCCAGCGAGCCGCCATCGGCGAGCAATGCCGTCGGTTGGTGCTGCGGCGGTTCAGCCTGCCGGTGATGCATCGGGGTTACGAAACCATCTACAGGGAGCTTGCAGACAAATCGGCAAGGTAAGGGGGTAATGTCTCGATGCAGATCGAACTGATCGGATGTACCAGCGCGGGCAAATCGACCTTGGCGCAGAGAATCCTTCGCGATTTCCGCGCGCATGATATTCCTGTGCTGCCGAGCGAGGAGTTCGTGCTGCGACACATCGGCGCCCAGTGGGTTCGCGGGCGCATCGTGCGCACGCTTCTGATCGATATGATTGCCTTGGCCGCTTGCCTGAGGACATGTCGCAAGAACGTTCGCTTCTGCCTGTTTGCGTTGCGTGCCGTCGCTCGCCTTCCGGTGGGCCTGATCGAGAAACTCAACCTTTCGAGAAACGTGCTTCGGAAAGTGGGGATCTATGAGCTCATTCGCCGCAACGCTCTCGGCCGACAGGTCGTCTTGGTGGATGAAGGCACGCTGCACGCCGCACACAATATTTTCGTTCACGCCGCAGCCCGGCCGTGCGCGGCCGACGTTTCGACCTTCGCCCGTCTGGCACCGTTGCCCGACGTGGCCGTCTACGTTCGGCACGACAAGCGGGTGTTGCTTACGCGAACGCTCCAGCGGGGACACCGACGCATCCCGCCACGATCTCCCAAGCACACCGCACGTTTCGTCACGCGGGCCGTCGAGGCCTTCGAATCGCTCGTCCAACAAGCGGCCGTCAAGCAGAGGTTGCTCGTCGTGGATCAACGGCAGAAACCGCTTGCAGCCGATGCGGCCTCCCCCTCCGACACATAACCGCAAGGAGCGAACATGAATTCCGGATTACTCGAACGCCTGATTGCGACTCTTGGGCGCGAACGCATCACGTACTGCCATTGGAAGAGCACTTTCTACCTGCACCTCGATCACGCCGAGGACGGGCGCGATCTGGACGTGCTGGTCGACCGGCGCGACGCCCAGCGGTTCGAGGCGGTGCTCGCATCGCTGGGATTCAAACGGGCCGTCGACCCGATCTACGGACAGGCGATTGCGGTTCACCATTGCTTCGGCTGGGACGAGTCGTTGGGTACCTTCATCCACGTTCACGTCTTCTATCGGATCATCACCGGCGAGAGTCTGTTGAAGAACTACAGCCTTCCCTTCGAGAAACTGCTGCTGAGCGACTGCCGGAAGATCGAGGGCATCCCCACGCCACAACCGGCGGCCGAACTGATGCAACTGGTGATTCGCGTCATGCTGAAGTACGCCTCGTTACCCGAGTACGTGCTGCTGCGCAGGCGAGCCAGGCAGGGTTACGAGGACCTTGCGGAGGAGTTGGCATACCTTCGCAAGGACGGTGCCGACGAGCAGTGCTCCGAATTGCTTGCCCATTGGTTGCCCTCGGTCGATGCCGATCTGTTTCAGGAATGTCTGAACGGGCTGCGCAATGAGACCTCGGCGGTGCGGACGGCCTGGTTGGCCTATCGGCTGCGACGCCGCATGAAGGCCTACGGTCGGTTCTCGTTCGTGGCGGCCTTCTACCATCGAACGCTCATGTTGCTGAAGCTGATCAGTTGGCGTGTGCTGCGAAAGGGAAAACGCAAACATCTCAGCTCCGGCGGCATCGTGATCGCCTTCGTCGGTCCTGAGGCCACGGGCAAATCGACGCTGGTGGCGCAGTCCGAGCGCTGGCTCAACCGGGTCTTCGCCGTTCGGACTGTCCACGCCGGAAAGCCGCCTTCAAGCTGGCTGACCGCGCCGTTGAATCTGCTGCTACCGTTGATTCGCCGATGGGGGCCTCGCCGACGAGGCGCGCAGACCGAGGACGCGGGGCAATCCAACAAGAGTAGCGTCGCGTCGCTGATCTATGCCGTTCGCTGCGTCGCGTTGGCGTGGGATCGGCTGAGGCTTCTGTCGAAGGCCCGACGTGCCGGCGCCAACGGCGAATTGGTCATCTGCGACCGTTATCCGTCGAACGTCGTCGGCGCGATGGACAGCCCCCGATTGCGACCCAGCGCCAATGGCGGCGGTCTTATCGCGGCGGTCCATAACCGGCTTGCGCGGCTGGAAACGCATCTCTACAAGCAAGTTCCTCCGCCGGACATCGTATTGCGGCTGACTGTGCCGGTCGAGACGGCCAAGCGGCGAAATCACGAACGCATCAAGCCCGACAAGGAGTCGGACGCGTATCTCGAAGCACGCCATCGCCAGGGCCGACACTGGCACCGCAACGGAAGCACACGAATCCATGAGATCGACACGAATCGGCCGCTGGACGAGACGCTTCGACAAGTGAGGCAAGTCATTTGGGAGTCGGTGTGACGTGCAATCGTACACTCTTAGCAAGCAACAAGGGGGCAGCAACAATGATCAGACGACCTACTACGGTTTGGCATATCGGCGGCGAGGACGTGGCGCTTCGCATTCCGTTGTTGTTGAAACTTCGCGAACGAGGGTTCCGCGTCGGAGCGGTCGGGTCGCAAGACGGACAATTGTTCAGCGAGCACGACATCCCCTACTGGCACTATCCGTTGGAACGGTTCGTCACGCCGTTGGCCGACCTCCGTGCTCGCCGCCGGCTGTTCGAACTCTTTTCCAGTCACAAGCCGGACGTCGTCCATGCATTCGATACGAAGCCGGCCATCTTCGGCACGATCGCCGCCCATCGCGCCAACGTTCCCGCTCGAGTTCGAACCGTAACCGGCATGGGATACGTCTACTCGTCCTCTTCGCCGCTGGCGTTGACGCTACGGCCCATCTACCGGCACTTGCAGCGCAAGGCGTCGCAAGCGGCCAGCGTAACGGTCTTTCAGAATTCCGACGATCGGGCCTATTTTCGCGCCCATGACATGGTGCGGCCGGGGTACGATGCCTTGGTCCTGGGGTCGGGAATCGACGTCGAGCAGTTCACACGTCAGCGACCCAACAATGGGACGCTCGTACGGCTGCGAGAACAACTCGGTACCAGGGGGCGTCTCGTCGTGACGATGGTCAGCCGACTGGTGCGATACAAGGGCGTGGTCGAGTACCTTCGCGCCGCCAGGGCCGTTCGTCGAACGTTCCGCGACGTGCGATTCCTGCTGGTCGGACCGTTGGACTCCGAAGGCCGGCAAGGGGTCTCTCGATCCGTAATCGAACAGTACCGCGACGATGTCCGGTACCTGGGCCGACGCGACGACGTGGCAGCGCTGTTGGCCTTGACCGACGTCTTCGTGCTGCCGAGCTATTACCGCGAGGGCGTGCCGCGCGTCCTGCTCGAAGCCGGAGCGATGGGCCTGCCGCTGATCACCACCGGTATGCCCGGCTGCAAGGAGGTGGTCCATCACGGTCGCAACGGCCTGGTCGTGCCGCCGCGCAAGGTCGGCCCATTGGCAGAAGCCATCACACAGATGCTCGCCTCGCCCGACACAAGAAGCGAGATGGGCAAGGCCAGCCGCCGGCACATCCGCAAACATTTCGACCTAGAACACGTCACCAACGCCTACGAGAAGATCTATCGCGAAGCACTTGCCCAACGTTAATGCTACGCAATCGCCGTTTAGCGGCCGGGCTTGCCCGGCGCGTTTCTGCCCACATTGTTTGGTAACTCTCACGGGAGACACAACATGATTCACTCGCGACATCGGACCGGGCGACACGCTTCCCGACATCGACACGGCCTGACGCTCATCCCCGTCGACAGGACGGCACGGCGCGAGACGTTCATGCACCGACACGGCACGGAGAATCTACATCACAAGCTGGACCCACCTTTCGGTCGATCGAGCCGTCGAACGACTTCCAAGGTGTTGATCGTGGCCGCGCACCCGGACGACGAAATCCTCGGCGGCGGCGCCACCTATGCCAAGCGGCTTGCCCGGGGCGACTCGGTCCACGCCGTGGTCATGTGCGAGGGCGAATCGGTTCGCTACACGTCGCAAGGTCGAAACGTGGGCCAACAGGAGCACGCCAAGAATGCGGCCAAGACACTCGGGTTCACGTCGTTTCGGTGCCTGAAGATGCCGGACCAACGCCTCGACGCCTGCTCGCAAATCGACCTGAACACGCGGCTCGAAGCCATCCTCGACGAACTCCGCCCGGCCGTCGTCTACACGCACTGCCCGGGCGACATCAATCGCGACCATCAGGTCACGCACGAGTCGGTCATGGTCGCGACGCGCCCGGGCCGTAGTTTCATTCGCGAAGTGTTCGGTTTCGAGACCCCGTCGACCACGGGCCTTTGGAACACCCACTCGTTTACTCCCGACACGTTCGAGATCATCGACGAGACGCTGGAAAAGAAGCTGGCAGCCATGGCGTGCTACGAAACGGAAACCAACACGTTCCCTCATCCCCGCTCGGTCGAGTCGCTCAGGCATCGGGCCTATTACTGGGGAAACATGATCCAGCGGGTGGCGGCCGAACCGTTCATGACCCTGCGGAGGATCCATCAATGAGTGTGTCGAGAGCCGAGCGTACCGTCGAACGCCGGTTTCCGTGGCACCAGTCTCCATGGCAGCCGTGCGGTTATCCGGGCAAACGGGCGTTGGACATCGTCTTCGCGCTAGTCGCGCTGGCGGTCGTGCTGCCCGTGATGGGGGTCCTTGCGATTCTCGTGAAGCTCAGTTCGCCGGGACCGATCTTCTATCGAGGACCACGCGCTGGGCTAGGTGGGCGGCCGTTTGAACAGCTCAAGTTTCGCTCGATGGTCGTCGGCACCGGAGGCGGGGCCTTTACCGGGCGCGACGATCCTCGCGTAACCCGCCTCGGCAAGTTCCTGCGACTGTTCAAGCTCGACGAGCTTCCCCAGTTCTTCAACGTCTTGCGCGGCGAGATGTCGATCGTCGGGCCGCGTCCCGAAAGCGCAACCGTCGTCGAGAAATACTACACGCACCGGCAACGACGCGTGCTTTCGACCCGCCCCGGGCTGACGTGCCTGATTCAGGTCCGCGCGTTCCCCGATCTGGGCTCGGAAGTGCCCGGCGGCGTCGATCCGCATCAGTACTACTGCACGACCCTGTTGCCGCCAAGGCTGGAGGAAGACATCGAGTACGTCGACACGATGTGCCTAAGGCTCGACGTCAAGCTGATCCTGCAGACGGCCTACTGCATCCTTGTGAAGAGTTGGCTGACCCTTTGGAAACAACGAAAGACACGCACG
>JAZFUB010000073.1:0-6921 GCA_036447015.1 Thermoguttaceae bacterium
CGACGGCCTCGCTCAGCGCCGAAGCCAAGGCGGCCGGACTCAGGCCGTTCGACGGCGCCGGCCTGCTACACGACCGCGACGTGGTCGCTTTCTACGGCGATCCGCGGTGGTCTGCCACGATGGCCCGGGCGCCGACCGCCTGGGACCAGACGCTCGACGAACGGGACGGTCTCTACACGCTGACCATCACACCGAACCGGGGCGAGCGAACGTTCCAGCCGATCAACACCAACGGATCCCAACGCGGCGGCCGTCCGATCGTCCACTTCTTCCCCAAGCGGTTGACCGACGTTCGACTGATCGAAGACAACGGCCTTGAGCCGGTCATCGCCGACGATTTTCTGCTGATCCCGAATCCCAGCCAGTGCGATCCGCACCGCTGTTACATGGTGCGATTCAAGGCTGCCAAGGTGGACGTCAAACCGGCGGCACAGATTCGATGACAACATGGCACGCGGCTCAGTCACCCCGGCTCGGTCACCCGCCGTGACAAGGCGTTCACGACGTCGGTTTCCGGGTAGTCGGCGAGCAGTAATAGAAAACCGCCGGGCGCTCCGATGTGGGGCGCCCGGCGGCAAAATCCTATCGGCCTTCTAGCAGCCGGCTAGCGGCCTCTTAATCATCGTCTTCATCATCATCGTCGTCGTCATCGTCGTCGTCATCGGGAGCAATGACCACAAAGATCGTCGTTGTTCCACTGACTTCATTGGCGACAACGAGCAGGGGCTCGTCGATCGGGCTCTTACCGGCCGGGATGAACGTCAGACCCTCCGGACCAAGGTCCGGACCGACTTCTCCGTCAACACGGTTGTTGACGTAGTCGCAAAACGTGGGACTAACGGGATTGCTCACGTCATAGATCATGACCCCGCCGATTCGCTCCAGGCCGATAAATGCGATCGTGCGTCCATTGATCTTACCCAGAGTGACCGACTCAACCTCGCAGCCCTTGTCATCACTGCGGGCATCGGGATCGTCCTCGTCGTTGGTCGCGTTGAAAAGTTCGGGAGTGAAGGCGGCCGTAATCTGCGCGAACTGTTCGCCGCTGTCGAACACGAGGTCTCCCTCGGCGGTCCAGATCGAGAACGACCGCGTGCCGAACGAGTAAATCTCGGCGTACCCTGCTTCGCCCTCCACCGCCGGATACGAGGTCGTGACCTTCAATCGGCCGAGGTTCTCATTCTCCTGAAGGGTCTCTGCATCGGGAAACACGGTCGGATCGAGGTCCAGTTTCTTTCCCCGTGTTTCTTCGACGAAAATGTCTATTTCCTCCTCCGGGTCCTCCGGATCTTCAATGACGTACTCCCGTGCGTCTCCTTCATTGGCCGTGATGAGGTACTGATCGTTCCCGACTCTGTAGGTGGCAATGGCATCCGGTTGGTACATTCCTAGTACCGGCCAGTTGGCAATATTGATGCCATCGTCTTTGTTGCTCGCGTCGAGTGCGTTGCCCGCAAGGGAATGATCCTTGTAGCCGAGGCTACGAACCCACTGGAACTGCGCCGTTTCGACGTCCAGCATGGCGATCGCGTTATTCTCCTGACACGTCACCCAAGCGGTTTTGTCGTCCTTCGAGACGGCGATATACTCCGGCTCGAGGTCCTGGGCGGCGCTGGCCCCGGGTCCGTAGATACGGACGCCCGGGCCGACGATCCCGTCGCTGAATCCAGCAGTCTGCACGGTGGCCTGCTGAACCATCTTGTCCGGTTGTCCGACCCCGAGCGTAATAATCGAGACGGAGCCCTCCGGGTCGGTCAAGTAGTCGTCGCTTGGCTCGCCCTCGTTGGCAACCAGGACCTTCCGGCCATCGTGCGTCCAAACAACCATGTCCGGCAACGCCCCGACGCCCACCGAGCCGAGAGGTTCTCCGTTCGTGCTGAAGAACTCCACTGTTCCATCGTCGGTTTTTGTGTCAGCCATGACAGCAACGGCAATCAATCCTCGTCTGGGATGGACTGCTACACTTGTCGGTCCTCCTCCACCGGTCGGAATTTGGAAGAGGAGTTCCGGTGCGGTGACGTCGTGGATGTCGACCACGTCGATCGCCCCATCAAAAGCATTCGTAATGAAAAGCCGCTTCGACTTGGCATGGTAGGCGACGATCTCAGCCGCCGATTCATCGAAGACACCCGTGTCGTACGTTCCTAGCGGAACAAGCGTGACATCTTCCAGTGGAGGCCCAGCCGCGAAGGCCTGGCCCGCCAGCAATCCAAGTGTTGCCAAACATAGAACTAACATCTTCATGGCTACAATACTCCTTGTTGAAGAAGGACCACAGAAAAACAGAAACGAAACCCACTTGACCAGCACACATCACGCAGTTGCCTGAGCTTCACCCCCTTTCCGATCCGGCATGATTGAAGGAGAAATACCCCTGTCAGGCTGGTCGGTAGCTGGTAGGTATTTGAATCCCCACGACAAACCAGAGTCTAGTCTGACGTGGGGTTAGTTTGCAAGCAGCTGGGCCCAAAAAAGATCGTGATTTCCCGAGATTCGTAAGAATCCGTCCCGCAGCTATTATCGGAAGGGGGGGCGCTTTGGCCGGGTGCCATGCTCCACGCTTGCGTGGGCATGCGAGTTCAGAGTACTTGGGTGCGTCGGGTAGGCGTCGCGCGCGATCAACCAGCCTCGCGGCGTGCGGCGGGCGTTTGCTCCGGCTTCAGCGCGAAGTGTGGGGCGGGGATGATACTTCGGTGTGGTGTGGCCATGGGGCCTACCGGGCCGTCGGCTCGGTTGTTCCAGGCGTGCGTTCGGATCTTTGCGAGAATCTGCTCGGCCAGGGCCACGGCGTCGCGGCCCGCCTCGCCGGTTACTTGCGGCTTGCGGGGCGTGAGGATCGACTGGACGAAATCTTCCGTTTCGAGTGCCAATGCGTCGACCGCCTCGAACTCGAACCGCTCTTGCGGCAAGTGCTCTTCGGCCAGGTGGTCCCGATAGTAGTCGACCTGCTCGGGCGACAGGCTGTCGACGTCGAACTGTCGGCGGAGCAACGTTTCGCTGGGACGGACCACCGTTGCCGTCCGCGTGGCGAAATCGATGCCGGTGAAGGCCCGCGACGACCAGACGTGCATCCGTCGAGTCGACTCGTAGCTTACCCGGGTGGCCGAAATCGCGGCAATGCAGCCGCACTCGAACTCCAGCCTCGCGTTGGCTACGTCCTCGTGGCCGCCGAGCACGGAGAGGCCCATGGCGTCGACTTTGCGCACGGGCGAACGGACCAGCGACAGCACCAGGTCGAGGTCGTGGATCATCAGATCCAACACGGCGCCGACGTCGGTCGAGCGGAACGTGAAGCCGCTGGTTCGCACGGCCTCGATGTATTTGGGATTCGTGCAATGGGTCCTTGCGGCAGAAAATGCCGGATTGAACCGTTCGACGTGGCCCACCTGCAACACGACCCGATTGCGCCGGGCCGCCTCGACCAGTTCGTCGGCCTCGGCGCTCGTACTGCAAAGGGGTTTTTCGACCAGCAAGTGGATTCCCCGATCGAGCAACTCCAGCGCCACCGAGTGGTGCAGTCCGGTCGGAGCGGCAACGACGGCAGCGTCGATCTGGTCGCCAAGCGAGTGATGGTCGGCCAGCGTGGCACAGCGATGCGCGCCACCGCCGCACTGAGCGGCCACTCGATTGCGATTGGCCGGATCGGGATCGACGACGGCGGCCAACTCGACGTCCTCTCGGGCGGCCAGCTTCTGGGCATGAAATCCACCCAAGCGTCCTGCACCGATCACCGCAACCTTGAGCCTTCTCACTGCCTTCTCCTCGACTGGCGTTTTCGACTGGCGTTTTCGCGTGGCGACTTCACGCCGCCCGGCGATGTTCGCGACCCCGTCCGTGCTCGCCTTCGTGCTGCGACTGGACGAAACTCAACAACTGGTTGACCTGTGGGAACAACTGCCCACCGGCTCGAAGAATGTCCCACGCGTCTTCCAACTTGACCTTGGCCCGATAAAGCAGACGATGGGCGGTGGCCAGTGCGTCGATGATTTCCTCGTCGAAGTCATTGCGTTTCAGGCCGACGACGTTGATGCAGCGAGGACGTGCCGGATGGCCGTCGACGAGCACGAACGGCGGCACGTCGTTGCGTACGGCGCTGGCCCCGGCTACAAAGCAGTAGGCGCCGAGAGTGACGAATTGGTGTACGCCGACCGCGCCGGAAAGCGCCGCGTAGTCGTGAACGTGGACGTGTCCGCCGAGCAACGTGTTGTTGGCCATCACGATATGGTTTCCCAAGCGGCAATCGTGAGCCACGTGACAGTAGCCCATCAGGAAGTTGTGATCGCCGACGCGGGTGATGCCGTCTTCCTTGTCGGTAGCCCGATTGACGGTGACGCCCTCGCGGATCAAGTTGTGGTCGCCGATGATGACTTTGGTGGCGGCGCCGGAGAAGCTGACGTCCTGCGGTTCGCCGCCGAGGACGGCGCCCGGATAGACGCGGTTATGGCAACCGAGCGTCACGTCGCCCATCAAGGTCACGCTGTTTTCCAACTTCGTTCCGCGGCCGATCCGAGCCTCGGGTCCGATGACGCAAAAGGGCCCGATCTCGACATCTTCGTCGATCTGGGCTCGCGGATCGATTGAAACGTTTTCGGCGATATAGGTAGCCATGGGCGTGGCTCCTCAACAAGTGCGACTGAACCTCACGCACATCGTTTCCATACTCGGCAGCTTTCATCCTCGGCCAACAAGGCGCGAACGAGTTCCGCGTTGAGCCGATGGCCGCTTCGATGGGCATGGAAGTGGCCGATCAGGTCGCAGCCGGCCAGTGCCAAATCGCCCACCATGTCGAGCAACTTGTGGCGAACGCACTCGTCGGCGAAACGCAAGGGGTTGTCGATCGGCCCCTCGGGACCGAAGACCAGCAAATCTCGGCACGTGGCCTGAAGACCCAACCCTTGGGCCTGCAACGCGGCCGCCTCGTGCTCCAGCAGGAACGTCCGGCTTCCGGCCAGGTTCTCTCGGAAGGCGTCCGGTGAGAGCGAGAGCCGCAGCGATTGGCGCCCGATCGGGCTCGGCCGGCCGTAGTCCAACTCGTACTGGAGAACGGTTTCCCCCGACGCGTCGGGTCGTGCCTCGATCCACGTTTGCCCGTCGCCTGCTTCGACATTGCCGAGCCGAACGATCTGCCGAACGACCTTCCTTGCCCGGGGGGTGTTCTGCTCGACGAACCCCGCTGCGAGGATCGCGTCGACGAACGGCAGGGCGGAGCCGTCGCAGCCGGGCATTTCCGGCCGGTCGACCCGGACCTCGCAATTGTCGACGTGCAGACCGCCTAGCGACGCCATGATGTGCTCGACCATGTCGACCCGGGCGTCGCCACAACGCAACGTGGTGCGTAGCGGTGTTTCCGTCCGGTTGTCGACGATTGCGGCAATCCGAGGACTACCCGGCAGATCATGTCGGACGAAGACGATACCCGAGTCGGCCTCGGCGGGCCGAAACTCGACGCGCACGTCGTGTCCGCTCCAGTAGCCGACGCCTTCGACCGAGGCTTCGGCTGCTATCGTTCGCTGATTTCTAGTCGGGTTCATCCAGAGGAGCCGGTCATCCGTGACTTGGGAGAAAAGGAAACTCGGGCCGTCAGGTCGGCAGCCATCAGGCTACCGGCGCTGCCCGGCGTACCATCCGTGGTCGAGCCGGGAAGGTCTTCTTGGCAATCCTAGCGCGGCGGGTAGACGCCGGGACGCGTCGGATTGACACCCATCCTGGCATTGGGGTCGACGACGGGTGTGCGGTTGAGTTGATCGAGCACGACCTTCGTGATATCGCGATCCTGGGCGTACCAGACCACCGGCTTGTTGATGTGCTGCAGCACGCTTTGCGGGACCTCCATGTCGACCGGATCGCCGTTGAACCGAAGCACCATGGAAATGCCGTTGTTCTTCGCGTAGTTGTCGACCGTGTAGAGCACTTCCTGATAGGTTTGGTAGTAGATTTTCGCCTCGCGTCGCAGGAATTCCTTCTTCTGCATTTGCACTCTCACGGCGAGGTCGGCCTGGCGTTTCGTGATCTCCTCATCGAGTGCCTTGTAGTCGGGAGACCCTATACGCAGAAGCTGAAGTTGCTCGGCGAGTCGCATGATCGTCGTGCGAATCTCCTTCACATCGGCTTCGGCCCGTTCGACGTCCGCCTTCATCTCGGTCATCTTGGTCTTGAAGCGAAGGTGCTCCTTGAAGATATAGCTGACGTCGACCAGCGCGATCGGCGATCCGCTATAGGCGGGCCTGACCGGCTGACGAGCAGGAAGCGGGCCAGGACCCTGGGCACTGGCGTACATTCCCACCAAAACGATCAACGTGACGCTTGCGGCCAGGGCGGCCAAAAGAAAAGGCTTTCTCACGATCAGCACTCCTTGCTGTTGCAGTCGGTCTTCCTTGACCCGGCGTACCCCCCCTGCAGGACGCCCGTACCGACTTGACCTTCCGGTAGTTCAGAAAACACACCCAGGGACGCGGTATTTTGCCCAGAACGGCCATTCGGGTAAAGACCAGATAATCGGAAGCCGAAATGAATGTCGTAACTGCTTACAGGGAAGTAGTTTGCGAGTCGACCACATGAGCCGATCCGAGCAACGCGAAGCGACCCCGCAAAGCCGCCGAAAGAGGATTGCCCGAAATTGGCAGGATTGGAACCACGGATGAACACAGATGAACACGGATAAGAAGAGATCGGAAAAAGGGGAAAAGTGGGAAAATGGGAAGAGGGTCTCCGATTTCTTCCCCTTTTTCCCTCCTTCCCTTTTTCCCGATTACTTTGTCGCAAGGGTGAGCAGCGGCCGAGACAGCACCATCCGTTTCGAACTTCTTCCTATCCGTGTTCATCCGTGTTCATCTGTGGTACCAATTTCCTTCAGATTCCCGGCAATCACCATCCGGCGGCTCGACAGGCTCCCTTCATACTACCGGATCGATCCTCGCGGCC
>JAZFUB010000074.1:0-3787 GCA_036447015.1 Thermoguttaceae bacterium
CGAGCCCGTCGAATCCCGGGGATCTCGACTTTTCGACGGGCTCGGAGGCCCATCGTACGCTTTGATTCACAACCTCTGCGCAATCGTCGTTTAGCGCCGGGCAAGCCCGGCCGCCAAACGACGATTGCGATGCGACGCAGCACGAGTTCCACCCCACCAACGCAATACAAACCCAGCGGCCGTACGATTGAACTCAACAGTCGCACGTTTTGCGACCGACGACGAGAGATATCGCTTGCGGCATTGCGCGACGGTTCCGCTTGAAGCCGCCGTGCTTGCGATCTAGAATTCCTACAGCCCCGAGTCAAACCCCCATCCTGCGAAACGATGGCTGCCATGGTCGATTTTCGACAGACGCCCAAGCCGAGAAACTACCTTGCCCGGCGCGAGCAGTGGCGAATGCTGCTGCTGGTGATGTCGCTCGGGCTGGTCGCCGTGCTGATGAACGAGGCCCGGGACCCGGCCAATTTTGCCTGGTTCGCGGCACTCGACGTCAATTCCCCAGCCGATGCGGCCGGCTCGCAGCCCGAGGAGACGTCGATCGATAATGTCTTGACGCCGCCGCGTACCGACCCTCGGATTCCCGACGCGTTTGTCTCGCCGGCCGACATCGAGCCCGGTGAGGAGACGTCGGAGCGTTACTTTCCGGGCGTAAGGCCGCAACTTCTGGCCACGATTCGCGACGACACGACCTTCCGCCACCAAGAGCACGCGGCATGGTTCAACCTGCTAAGCGTGCTCGAGAGAACCGACGACGCGACACTGCGAGAGGCATCGGTCGGGCGTGTTTCTTTCGCGCAATTGTTCAAGCAGTCGGGCGACTATCGGGGTGAGTTGGTCACGCTGGCGGGGACGATCCGCCGGGCACATCCGCTGACCCCGCCGAAAAATGAACAAGGGATCGAGCGGTACTATCGGCTTTGGCTCCAACCGGCCGACAACCGCACGTCTCCGATCGTAATCTACTGCCTGGAACTCCCCGAGGCGTTTCCCACCGGCATGGAGGTCTCGGAGGAAGTCGAACTGACGGGCTTCTTCTTCAAACGTTGGGCCTACAAGGCACAGGATTCGTTACGGACCGCACCGACCGTGCTATCGCGAACCGTCGATTGGCGCAAGGCGAAACCGCGCGGCAGCAGCGCACCGACGGACGCCGTTAGTTTGGTCTTGACGTTCGGCGTCGCCGTCCTGTTCGCCGTCGTTGCCGTGTTTTACATATTCACTCGAACCAAGTCGAAACGAACGTAGGTCGTCGTTCAGCCGGCTCGACCCCGTACGAGAGTTCCATCTTGACCGCCATGAAGTTCATTCCGATGACATGTTTCCGACAAGCCTTGCCCGCCCGGTGGCCGGTCGTTCTGCTGACGACGGCCCTGCTGATTCTGTTCGGCCGATTCGGCCCGTCTCCGTTCTGTGTGCGTGCCCAAGAGGCCGCACCGGTCGCACCGGTCGCACCGGCCGAGCAGACCGATGCCGCCGCGCTGCCGATCTTCACCAACCCCCGGGAACGTCTCGCGTGGCGCAACGTCGACGAGAGTCACCTGGCGCGGTTGATCGACGGTGTGCCGGTCGACGACAACGAGACCGAAACCTTGATGCTGCTGATGTACCACTATTACCGCTTTCCGATGACCGACGTCGAACGTTGGGCTCAACCGGCATTCGATCCGGCGGAGGTTGGCCGGCAGGCGGACGCCAGTCGGGGGCTGATTTACCGGCTCTCGGGCCGAATTACCCGGGCCGAACTTCTCGAACCGCTTCCGGAGTTGGTCGAACGCTTCGAGCTTTCGCAATACTATCGTTGCGAGTTGATGCTCGAAGGCATGTCGCCGGACGGGACGGAGCAACCGGCCGTCATCTTCGCGCACGACATTCCGCTCGCGTGGCAGGAAGGCGGCGAGTTGGACGGACGGGTCGGCGTATTGGGGATGTTCGCGAAATTCAGCTCCCTCGACGACGACAAGGAACACGCCAAGCCGGTCTTCGTTGCCCGACGGATCGCCCAATATCCCGAGACCTATCTGGGTGACCTGGGAATGGACTACGGTCTGCTGGACCGGGTCGAATACCGCAAACCGCTTTCCGACAACGACCGCGAGGCCTTCTACCAGATGTTGGCCCTCACCGGCCGCACAAAGCCGGGACAACTGTTCGGTGAAGCCCAACGGCGGTTGAAATCGACCGATAAGGAACTCAAGCGGATCGACGCGGCCGGCAACGAGCACTATCCGGTCGTCCCGTTGTTCAACGACGCGGAAAACCAGAGCGGGCGCCTGTTCGTGCTCGAAGGCACCGCACGGCGGATCGTGCGCATTCGCGTCGAGGACCCCGACGTCCAAGAGCGGTTCGGCATCGACCACTACTACAACCTGTTCGTCTTCACCGACGATTCGCAGAGCAATCCGATCGTCTTCTGCGTGCGAGAGTTGCCCGAGGGCATGCCGGTCGGCGACGGGTTGAACTTCGGCGAGCACGTGCGCGTGGCGGGATTCTTCTTCAAGACGTGGGCCTATCGGGTCGAGCGAACCAAGGACAGCACTGTGCCGGCGGCCGCCGGGGCCAAGAGCCGGCAGTTGGCCCCGTTGCTGATCGGGCGCGAACCGGTCTGGTATCCGGCCGAGCCGATACCGACCAGCACCATGGCCGGGGCGATCGCCGCGGGGCTGTTCGTCGTGGCGATGGCGGGTATCTGGTTCGCGCTATGGCGCTACGGCCGAGGCGACCGAGAGTTTCGCAAACAGACGATTGCTCGAGCGATTGCGCCGGAGAGCGGGGTTTCGCTGGATGAGATTGTCGAGGCCGGCGAGGAGCCGCGAGATCGCTTCGATTCGATTGAGCTGTAAGGCGCGTCCCACGGACCGCAGTCCGTGGGCTTGGTTTGTGCGGGGTGGGGAGCGACTGGTTAAGTCATTTGCCAGACGGCCATTTTCAGCATGTCGCGTAACCGCCCGTTGGCGGCGAAGACGGCGGCCGGTTCGAAGCCGCAGTGGACCAGGCAGTGCTCGCAGCGCGGATCGGCTCCCGGACCTAGTTGGGTCCAGTCGGTTGCTTCGACCAGTTCTTGGTATGTCGCGTGATGCGCGTCGGCCATCAGATAGCAGGGGCCTCGCCAGCCGCGGACGTTGTACGTCGGATTGGCCCAGGCGGCACAGGTCAGGTCGCGATTGCCGCAGAGAAAATCCATATAGATCGGCGAGGCGGTCAGCTTGAATCGCTGCAACATGGAGCGGGCCTCGCGGAACTTCTCGCGGACTTCCTGCCGGGTCATGAACAGGTCGTCGGCCGGGGTGGTGCCCTCTTGTCGAACGGCCTCGTAGCCGTAGGCGGGCGAGATCATCAGCCCTTCGACGCCCAGTTCGGTCAGGTATTCGAACAGGACGGCGATCTCGTGCATATCGGTTTCTTTGTAGATCGTCGTGTTCGTACAGACGCGGAATCCGGCCGCCCGGGCCGCCCGAATGCCGTCGGTTGCCGCACTGAATACGCCCGCGCGTCCAGCCGCCCGGTCATGGCTGGCTTCCATGCCGTCGAGATGGACGTTGAGCATCAGCCGGTCGTTGGGCGGGAAGCCGTGCAACTTCTTCTCGAGCAGCAGCCCGTTCGTGCATAGATAGATATGTTTGCGCCGGGCCAGCAGTTTGCCGATCAGTTCCTCGACGCCCTGGTAGATCAGCGGTTCGCCGCCACAGACGCTCACGATCGGCACACCGCACTGCTCGACGGCCGCGAGGCACTGCTCGACCGAAAGACTCTGTTGGAGTGTATCGGAGTACTCGCGAATCCGCCC
>JAZFUB010000075.1:0-6207 GCA_036447015.1 Thermoguttaceae bacterium
GGCCGAGCCGTCGCCGCGGGTTGCGAACGGTCCGCCGCCGACGGGCTTTCGCGCGAGAGTACCGACGCTTGCGATCCGGCCGTCAGCCCCCCCTGAAGCATCGTCCGAAACGCCGAAAGAACCGGCTGTCACGGCCGGTCGCCCGAGTTGGACACCCGACCGGCGGTGATCTGGCATCGTCAGTCGGCTGGGCCCCTTGACTGGCTGTCGCAAAAGCCCGTATAGTAAAGGGTATTAAGTCGACGAGAGTGGCGTTTTTCCGCGAAAGCGTTCTTCTGTGACAGCGTTCTTCTGTGTCTGGGTCCGCTTATGCCACCGGTGGTCATTGATGTTCATCTTGCCGAGGATCTGCGCGATGTGGTGCATCGAGCGGTTCAAACGCTGACGGAAGGCCACCTGGTCGCATTTCCCACCGAGACCGTCTATGGCATCGCAGCCAGTGCCCTGGACCCGCGTGCCGTGGCAAAGCTGATCGACGCGAAGGGCCGTCAGGCCGGGCATCCCCTGCCGTTGGCAATCAAGAGCGCGGACGAAGCTTGGGACTATGCGCCCGACATGAGCCCCCTGGCCGAGCGGCTTGCGCGGCGATGTTGGCCCGGGCCGGTCACGCTGGTGGTCGACGACTCGCATCCGGAAAGCCTCGTGCGTCGGTTCCCTGCCGAGGTCCAACAGGCCGTCTCGCCGCAGCAGACCGTCGGCCTGCGTGTGCCGGGGCACCAGTTGATTCTCGATGTCCTGCGGATGCTTGCCGGGCCCTTGGTGCTTTCCAGCGCAAATCTCACGGGCCAACCGGAAGCGCTGACCGCAACCGACGCGGTCGAAGCGCTGGGCGACCAGGTCGAGTTGGTCTTGGATGACGGGCCCTGCAGGTTCGGACAGCCCTCTTCGGTCGTGCGAGTCGACGGCGATCGGTACGAAGTGCTTCGCGGCGGAGTCGTGCCGGAGAAGACCCTCCAGCGACTCGCCAACGTGATGGTTCTGCTGGTCTGTACCGGTAACACGTGTCGCAGCCCGATGGCCGAGATCCTTTGCCGCGACATGCTGGCGAAACGCCTGAACTGTACGATCGACCAGCTATCCGAGGAGCAACCGGGCCGGCGCGGCCTGATCGTGATGTCGGCCGGAATTGCAGCCATGATGGGGGGCAAAGCGAGCAGCACGGCGTTGCAGGCGATGGGCGACATGAGATTGGATCTGAGAGATCACGAGACCCAGCCGCTGACCGAGACCTTGGTGCGGCATGCCGACGTGATCTACACGATGACGCGGTCCCACCGCGAGGCGATCGTCGCCCAGTGGCCCAATGCGGCCAGGCGCACCCATCTACTTTGCAGTGACGGGTCCGACGTAAGTGACCCGATCGGCGGCCCGTTGGAGGTCTATCAGCAATGTGCGGCCCAAATCCGCAAGGAATTGGAGACCCGGCTGGACGAATTGGACTTCTAGGATAACATTATAGTATCGTTGGCCACTTGTCTCACACCCCCCTCTGCGAACTATGCGAATTGCGATTGGCACCGATCACCGCGGCTTCTCGATCCGATCGAAAGTGATCGAGTTGGTTCAGCGACTCGGCCACGAAGTCGAGGACGTGGGTACGTTTTCGGGCGAGGCGGTCGACTATCCCGACGTCGCGTCAGCCGTCTCGCGTAAGGTCAGCCGTGGCGAGGTCGATCGGGGAATCTTGGTCTGTGGCACGGGCCTGGGAATGTGCATCGCCGCGAACAAGTTCATCGGCGTCCGGGCGGCCCCCTGTCACGACGATCTGACGGCCGAACTGAGTCGGCGTCACAATGACGCCAACGTTCTGTGCCTTTCGGCCAATCTTCTGGGCGAACGACGGATCGATCAGATGATCGAACTCTGGCTTTCGACCCCCTTCGAGGGTGGTCGGCACGCCCGGCGCGTCGAGAAAATCTCCGCGCTGGAAAAGCGAATGGCCGGTCCGAAGGACGCCTAGACCGGTTTGCTCCTCTTACCCGCTTCGGGATTGTCGTTGACGCCTTCCTGCCGCGATGTTCTGCCGAATTGGCCGGAAGCCAGTCGACTTTTCCAGTTATTCCGGCTGCGCTACGGTTGTCGTTCGGTCGTAACGATTCGTGGGCAAAGAAAAGTGAAGAACCATTTACCGGGGTGTGACAAATGCTTGGAAAATCCGAGCGTTCTTGTTAAAGTCAGACATATAGAGCAAATGTCGCCGGGGCAGGCGCATTCGGGGCAGACGCATTCGCCACCTGCAATGTTCGCTGAGAGTCGTCACACAAGGATTATCTCCTCATGTACAGTGCAAGTCGCCCCAAACCGGATGAAGTCGAGCAGTTGCTCAGAAATGCCGAACTGCGGAACGAACTGGATCGCTATTTCGATGAATCGATCAGTCGGGTGAACGTTCGCCACTTGTCGCTTGCTGCGGAGAACGAGTTTCTCGCCTGCATGTTGGCCTGGGAGCAAGCACCCGTCTTGCCCATCTACCGATGGTTCGAGCCGGAGTTGCGACCGCCGCGACCCGAACCGCTCAGCGACGAGGCACTTCATCGGATTCTCTGGGATGTCGTCCAGAAACTCTTCAACCTGCGGATCGTGCTGGACTTCTCCGATCATCTCACCGACCACGAGTTGTATTGCCTGATCTTCCGCGATATTCTTCCCGCTCGAGAGAAGAAGCTCGACTGGCCGAACAACTATCTGCATTGGGATTGCTCGGCTCCCAGCGGTGACCCGGAAGTCTGGCTCCGCTATTATGCGACCGAGCAAGAGCGAGAGGGTTGGGCCCGGACCTACCGCTTGTCGCTCCCACCGACGGCTCCGTTGCCTCATCCGCGAAACCTGCCGAACGAGCCGGAGTAGCGCCGGATAGCGTGCCACGTCCATCTTGCCCGTGCTTTGGGCGTTGCACTGGCGAGACGCCAGTGGCACCCTGCCAACCACTTTCGCCTTGACCGACGATTAGCAACGCGTCGCGTGTTGCCGTGCGATCGCTCTGAGATCGTTCAGAAACTGTTCGATCCGTCGGTGAACCCGGTACTGGTGCGAGAAGACCAGCACCGTTGCGTTGCCCACGGTGATCGCCTCGATCTGCACCGGATCGTTCGGGTCGGCACGTGTACTTACACCGGGAGCCGGTGCGAAGTGCTTCTCGATCATTTCGATCAATGCCTGGCACTGTTCCGAGGAAGAGATGCCCCCTTCGGGCGAGGATACCAACTCGGTGACGTCGTGCGTCTTGAGAACCCGGATATCGGCGGCCACCTCTTCGGTCGTGATCAGCAGCGACTCATTGCGCACCGTCCACGTCAGGTCCGTCGGTTCGAGCATCGCGTCCAGCAGGCAACCGAGCGAGACGTCCGATAGCGTCACATCCGCCGGTAGATGGCCGTCGATGCCCGCCTCGTTCAGCGCCACTTGATCGACGACGAGATTGATACTGCATGAGCGGCGAAAATAGGCCGCCAGATCGAACAGCGAACGCCCGACGAACGGCGTCGAGACCGCCTCGTCGAGTGCCGTTTCGATCCGCTCCTCGGGCGAGAGTGCCGTCAGAGTATTCGTCTGCAAGAAACCCGGGTCCAGAGGCATCATGGACGTCGTGTTGGCCCAAGCCGTGGTATTCGGCGAAACCGTGGTGTTGGCCGTCACGGTCGTGCCGGCCGACGGCGGCGGTCCCAGCGGCGGCACACATCCGCCAAGGGTCGACAGTGCGATGGCCGCAATCGCGGCCGGTCCGATTTTCGAGAACGTACGTGCCATGTTCGCCACTCCTGCTGCTGAATTCCGATTCAACCCATTCAGAACCGACCCTCATCGTACCCCTCCGCAGCCCAGAATGCAACGGAACATGTCAATTGGCCCAATTGGCGATTATTACCCCGGGATTGGCTCCAAGATCCGGATCCGGGCGGCGAATACCTACTGAATTCTGGGTTGTGGATGGCCGTATGTCCCTCGAATGTACCCTCGCATGATTGCTATGATCGTCAAAGATCACTAGAATTAACGCGCCGGGGATAGATACGCTATATTTAGGTAAGTACCAAGCACCGGCAGACGGCCGGATCTTTTCAATGCCCCTCGAAAGTAGGAGACCTCGAATGACCGCACGATTCATTACCCGCCCTTGGCGCTGGATTCTGGTGGTGGCGCTCATCGCATCGGTGTTTGCCGCCGGACCGATTACCCAGCAGGCTCAGGCCGGCAAGCTCGACGAGCTGGGTACCTCGCTGAACCTGGTCCCCGACGATGCGGCCTTCTACAGTGCGTCGCTGAGGATGGGCGAGCAGATCGAAACGATTCGCGGCAGCCGGGCCTGGGCCAAGCTGACCTCCATGCCGCTGGTGCAGATGGGCCTGGCGATTTACACCATGCAGGCCGCCAATCCCCAGAGCGTTCCCGGACAACTCAAGGCGGCCTGGGACAATCCAGAAACGCGAAAGTCGATCGACCTGCTGCTCGACATGGGCTCCCAGGAGATCTTCTGCTACGGCGACAAGGATCTGGGCGACACGATTCTCTTGTTGCAGCAGATCGCCGGTGCCATGCGCTACGGGCCGCTGATGATGCAACTCTCCGGCGGGGCGAGCGAACTGAGCCAAGAAGAGCGACAGGCCATGATGATGTTCGGCGTGCTCTCGGAGAACCTGGAGCTACTGAAGATCCCCACGATGGTGATGGGATTCAAGCTCAGCGACACCGACCGGGCAACCGAGCAGTTGGCCCTGCTGGAGCAACTGGCCACGCCCCGGTTCGAGGCCGAGCCGATGCTCAAGGGCCGTCTGAAGCGGACCAAGGTCGATGGGCACGAGTACTTGACCCTCTCGTTGGACGGAAAAATGATTCCCTGGGACGAGGTGCCCACGGAGAAGCTCAAGGAAATCGAGACGACCGAAGGCGACACCGAGCGGCTGATCGCCCGAATCAAGGAAATGACCCTGGTCGTGGCCTTGGGCGTGCGAGACGACTACCTGCTGCTGTCGGTCGGCGCCTCGACCGACTGCCTGGCAAGCTTGGGTCAAGGCACGTCGCTGGCCGATCGTCCCGAACTGAAGCCGTTGGAGAAGTTCGCCGAGGAGCGGCTCGTCTCGATCGCCTACCTCAGCGAAGACATTGCCCGACGGATTTCCAGTGGAAAAGATGACATCGACGGCCTGGTCGAGTTCGCCCAGCAGGGCCTGCAGGCCGTCGACGAACTCAACGACGACCAGAAGCAGCGGATCCTCAAGGACATCGGCGCCTTGGCCGAGGAGATCAAATCGGCCATTCCCGAGCCGGGTCCCATCATGGCGTTCAGCTTCCTTACCGAGCAAGGCATCGAGGGCTATCAATACAACTGGACCGAGCAGGCCGGCCTGGACGGCTCGAAGCCGCTGACGATCCTGCAACACCTGGGCGGCGATCCGCTGATCGCGATGGCCGGTCGCGGGGTTCAGTCGCCGGAGGCCTACGACTCGCTGGTCAAGTGGGTCAAGGTGGGCTACGGCTACTTCAAGGATTTCGCCGTGCCCGAAATGTCCGAGAGGGACCGCAAGCAATACGATCAGACCGTCGAACTGTTCACACCGTTGGTCGAACGCCTCGACAAAGCGAATCGCGATCTGATGATACCGGCCTTTGCCGACGGGCAGGTCGCCCTGGTGGTGGACCGGAAGCTGCGCAGCAAGCAGTTCGTCAAGGGATTGCCCGGCACCGACGAGCCGATGCCCATGCTCGAACCGGCCTTGGTCTTGGGCGTCAGTGACGCCGAACTGGCACGCCGCGGGTGCCAGGAGTACCTTGCCGTAGCCGATGGAGTCATCGAGGCGATCCGCGAAATCGAACCGGGAGGAATTCGGCCCATGCAACCAGCCGATTTGAAGTACGCCAGATCGCACGAATGGGTCGCTGTCGATGGTGAAATCGCCACAGTGGGAATCTCCGATTTTGCCGTCAAGCTGCTAACAGATCTCGTGTACATCGAACTTCCCCAATCCGGGTCGGTTCTGTCGGCAGGCGACGTCTTCGGCGAAGTCGAAAGCGTGAAGGCGGTCAGCGACTTGTACGCCCCGATCGGCGGTGAAGTCATCGAAGTCAACCAGCCGCTGGCCGACGACTTGGCGGTGCTCTCCGACGACCCCTACGGCGACGGGTGGGTCATGAAACTACGCGTCGGCGACTCATCCGGCCTCGACGCCCTGTTCGACCGCGCCGCGTACGAAAAGTACTGTGCCGACGAGG
>JAZFUB010000076.1:0-4059 GCA_036447015.1 Thermoguttaceae bacterium
CATATTCACAAGGGACTCTACGGCGCCTTTATCATCGACCCTGATCCGAGCCGCTACAGCGGCGAAGAGGCAAGCATCGCCCGATCCCGAAACCCGCAGTTTCCCGAATACGACGATGTGAATGAGATGGTGATGGTCATGAACGGATTTGACACGAACTTCGATGGGGATAACGAAATCTACGCCGCCAACTCGATTGCCTTCGCGATCGAGTGCTTTCGCGACGACTTGCACTGGCTGGGTACATTGGTCGCCCTGCTCGACGGTTCGACGGGCATCGACTTCACCGGCCGCGTTCTCTTGGAGCAGGTCTCGCTGCAACGTTCGATCGAGTCGTCCAGTGGGCAGGAGATTCCCTCGTCCAGCGGGCAATCGTCGGATGACGCCGAGCTGTTTCAGTCGGGGCAGCGACTGCGTGCGATCGCGTTGGCCCGACAGGCCGAATCTCTGTTAGGGCAGCCCGATCCGAATGACTCGGACGGTTGGTTTCGTGCGTGGAAGGCCGCCAGTCGGCTGATGATGCGTCCCCCGGGCGCGACCGACGCCGAACTGGAACGTGCGGTGCAAGCGTACCGGGGGCGTGCCGTCGATCGTTTTCGCGAGTGCGTGGCCGCGCTCGGTGATAAGGATCGTCGCAAGGTGCTCGGGCGGACGGCCGATCGTTTGGCGGATATGACGGGCGAAACGCTCACGTTCATGGAAGACTTGCCACCGGCCGAGGCCGTGCAGAGCTTGGTGATTCTCGCCTCGGACACGGCCGCGCTCATCGAGGCCATCGACGAGTGCGGCAGCGCTGCACCGCAGGGTCTGCGGCGGCGACTGCGGCGACAGAAGAAGACGGTCGCCGCCGAACTGCAGGAACGCCGCCTCGGTCGCCGCATGGAACGGCTATTCGGCCACCGTGCCGTGAGCGGACTGGAACGATTGATTCTTCTGTTGCTCGTACTCTTCATGGTCATGCTGGCCGTCGAGGGAACGTTGATCGATTATGAGCAACAGCACTGGCCGGGTAGCCATACGGTCGAGGCCACTTGCGCGTGGCTCGATCTGGGTATCTGCTTCATCTTCCTCGCCGAATTCAGCCTGAAATGGTTCCTCGCCGAGCCGCGTCGTCTCTATTTCAGACGCAATTGGATCACAGGCCTGGTGCCGGCCATTCCCGTCGGTTTCATTTTCTACGCGATCAGCCCCGATCGGGCCCTTATGACCGAGGTGGGCGAGATGTTCGTGTTGTTGCGAGCGTTGCGCTACCTGCGGCTTCCGCAAATGGCACGCTGGCTCCGTTTCGCGAGGCCCTTGGTTCGCGCCGGGCGTCTGATCGCGTTCGTCCTGCAGGCCTCCGACCGGCTGGTCCGTCGCGTGGCTCCGCTGCTGAATCGGAACCTCGTTCTGTTCGACCGGGCGGCCATCAAGATCCGGCAGCCCGCCTATCGCACGGCACTCGCCTCGTTGCGCGAGCGATTCCAGTATCGGGCAACCGAAGTGGTCAGGCGTTTGCCGCATTCGGATCGGCGGCAGTTGGTTCGCGCACGGATCGACGACCTGGCAGCCGTTCTGTCGAGCCCGAACTTGGGTACGGTGGCCCCGTCCGTCAGGTCCGAGGTCTCCGGAACACGCGAAATTCCGCTGGAAGCCGTCATCGCGTGGCTTCTTGCGGCCACGCCGGCGGGAATTTCCGACCGCATCGGCCGCTCCTTGGCCCATAGCGTGGCTCGCTGGGCCCGGGCATTCGATGTCTTCGGCGTTCGGCGGCTGCCGATCGTTCGCGGTCTGGTTGTGGCCGGTCGCCGGTCGAGCCCCTATGGAACGACCGCCGAGGTGGCCAACCACATTGGCGCCGTGCTCCAATATCTCGTGGATCGTGTCTACTGGATCGCCGACCTGTACGGCACGCTGACCGCCCCGCAATTGGTCGACTCGATCGGTGAGTGGATGATCAAGCGATCGGCCCGGCCGGCCCGGCGGCTGCTGATCGTTGGGCTGACGTTTCTGGCGATTACGTCGCTGGCCGGCTTGATCCCCTTTCCCGGCCTTCAAGCCCTGACCGACTCGACACGACGGTTGATCGGTGCGCCGTTGGTGCTCTTGGGGCTTTTCTGCCTGGTGCCGCTTCTGATCGGGTTGTGGTTTCGCCATATCGCGGGCGAGGCAACCGACTTTTGCAGCCTTGTGGCCGAAGCACAATTCATCACGTCCACCAAGCGGCTGAAACATCGCTACGCTCAACAGCATCGAGCCGTGCTGCAACAGCGCGTGATCGAACCGGAGTCGCAGTTGTACGAGGGCAACGGCGGCCCGTGGCAGCAAGCGACCGAGGCGGCCGTGGAGCAACTGTTCGAGGACTATCTCGACGGTGCTCCGTTCCACCGCAGCGACACGAAGACGACCACGCAGCTGCTGGGCAACCTGACGTTGGTCTCGTTGCGCGAAACCCGACTGGGCTATGGGCGACGCCGGCAGAAACAGTTGCGCCGGCTCGATCTGGCCAATACGCGGTCGTGGATCCGAGGGCCGTACCTCTGGTTCCACTTCATCTCGCGAAGCCTTGCCCAGCACACCGCCAAACTGGTCGTCGATTACAATGCCCATGCGATCCCGTTGGAGCGTGCCTCGGTGGCCGATGAGGGACAGATCCGACGTTACGTCGAGTGGCTTGCCCGGCGAACGGGTACTCCGATCGACCGACTACAGTTACCCGAGCCGCTACAGTGCCGATGGGACGTGCTCTGCAAGGACACCGGTCGAAGCACGAACGGGCCCGAGCCGTGCCGGCGACACGAATACCATGGGAACGATTTCACGGCCGTCCATTTCGCCACGAACGACGCAGATGCCGAGGCCGACATTCGGCGCCGCTATGGCGACCTGCTGGCCCAGTTGATGCGAGGGCACCGCCGCGACAATATCCGTCGCGTGTTTCGCACGTATCCCTTTCACCGCCTGCCGAAGGAGCAGCGAACGTTCAACCCCCTGACGCTCCACACCCGATACCTGGCCGGCGGTCGCGTGTTGTTGCTGCCGTTTCGACTGCTCGTCTGGGCAGCCCGGTTGACAAGTTACGCGACACGCATGTTGTGGACGTTCGTCTGCGACGTCTTGAATCCAACGGTCAGCGAAGTCGCCACGATTGAAGAGCCCGACCCGTTTGCCGTTGCCGTGCGAAAGATCTATCGCATGCGCAAGCCGGTGTTTCTCGAATGTCTGCGGATGCGGGCCGAGTTCGACCCGGAGTATCTCGGCGCATCGTTTCCCGGCTCGACAACCGGCCCTCGCCGAGCCATGGCCACGATGGTCGAAGAGGATCTGGCGCTGATCGACGCGGATCCCGGCATCGTCAAGGAGTTTCGCCAACTGGCCAGCCGGCGTCGACGACAAATGCTCGAGTTCCGAAGACTGTTGACGAAACTCGACGGCACGGACTTGTCGCCCGAGTCGATCCGTGCCATGGCCATCGCTTACGCGATCGATTATGGACAAGTACGCAGCCGGTTGCGGGCCGTGCGGCGCGTTCGTCGGGCCTTAGACGAGCTTGCGGCGGCTTCGTCCGGAAGGCATGGGGCCGGACCGCCGCGTAACCGGTCTCTCGTAGCGTTCTGGTGCCGACTGCGTTACGGTAGCTGCGCAAAGCGAGTGTTGCAGCGATCGGACTTTGCCGCCTGCGATCCAAACCGGAGCAAGGCCTTCCTGCGAATGCTCTATCAACGGCGAGGCCCTTTGCTGCGGGCGGTCCGTCTGCTGGCGCACAGCGACACGCCCGAGGATCTGCTGGCCGACACACGTGCCACACTGCTGCCGATCGGACGCGATCCGGCCGGTTGGACGCGGCAGTGCGTCATCCTGCGAGCGGTTCAGACGCTCAGTGTGCTAGACTTGAAAACGTACTGCGACCTGGTCGCCGAACTCGGAGAGTACGATACTAGCGGAGTCCAATAAAGGGGGACTGGCTCCGGGCCCGATTCAGTCAACCGTTAGAGAGACGCCTGGCCGCCCGGTGCCTGTCCCCCTTTATTGGACGTAGCGTGGCCCTTGCGATCATCGAGCCGCACATGGTATCTTAGG
>JAZFUB010000077.1:0-4323 GCA_036447015.1 Thermoguttaceae bacterium
TTCTTGGCTCACCCCAAGTCTTGCGACTCCGGCTACCCGAAACATTCAGCGTGACAAAGCACTACTCTTTCAACGAACCTTAATGGAACGGTATGCGGCCGGCCGTACTGTGGAAACCCCCCAATAGAACCGTGAGGCGCGCGGGTCTGCTCAATTCGCCAGCCTTGCCAGACATTCCTGCATGTACTCGAGACTCTCCCGGGCCAACCGCTCGATACCCGGCGCGTAGTCGAACACCTCGACCGAGACCCAACCGTCGTAGTCCACCTCGCCCAATGCTTCCAAGATCGGCATGAAGTCGACTTCGCCGAAACCGGGGCCCTGACGATTCGGGTCGTTGGCGTGGAAGTGGGCCAACAGAGCATGGTTGTCGCGAATCACCTCGGCGATCGGTATCGACTCGGTCGACATGGCCTTGCAGTCCAGGTGGAGGCGGACCTGCGAGGAGGCGATCATTTGGGCCAATTCGACCGCCTCGGGAGTCGTCACCAGGAAATCGCCCTCTTCCGGCCCCAGCGGTTCCAGGGCCACGGTGACGGAGGTCTCCTCCAAGACCGGCACGACGGCACGAAACACCTCGGCCGCATACTCCATGGCCTGGTCACGGGTCACGCCGGGTAGCAAGTTCCGCTGCTGGGGCGATCCACACACCAGGACCTTGCCGCCGAGATCGACACACAGCCGTGCAAGATCGCCCAGATAGTTGGCCGTCATGCGGCGAACCTGGGCATCCGGGCTGGTGAGATAGAACCCGGTCGTCTTTGCCAGCAGCCAGTGCAGCCCGACGACCTCCAGCCCGGCGGCGTCGGCCTGACGCCGGATCTCGTCACGTTGTGCTGCCGAAATGTCGGTCGCGTAATCGGAGATCGTGAACGGCGCGATCTCGATTCCCGTGTAACCACACTCGGCCGCGAAGGCAAAGGCCTTATCGAACGGCCAATCCTTGAACGTCTCGTTGCAGATCGCGAATTTCATGGGTAACTTCAGTCCTGAAAGTGCGGTAGCGTTTGTTGGCTCTTCGAGGCCGTTTGCTTGCGTTTACGTTTCGGGCCGGGCGTTTTCGACTTGTCGTCCAGTCGACGTCCGTTGGTCGTATTGGGCGCGCTGATCAACGGCTCTGCCGCGCCGTCCAACGCATCGCCGACGCGGCTCGCCGCCAAACGCTTCTTGATACACTCTGCATATTCCTCGGACAGTTCGTACCCGAGGAACTTTCGTCTGAGTTTCTTCGCCACGGCCAAGGTCGTTCCGCTGCCGCCGAACGGATCGAGCACCAGGTCGCCCTCGTTGCTGCAGGCACGGATGATGCGCCCCAGCAGTTGCTCGGGCATCTGGCAGCCGTGCCACCCGGCCCGTTCCTTGAACGTGCCGCAGACACGCGGAAAATACCACGTATCTTCGTCGGCTTGGAATCCGTCGGGCAGGTCCTGGGGACGGAGAATCCAGGTATCGTCGGGCAGCCGGCCCTTGGGATTGGCCCGGCGGTCGCCGTAGACCAACTGGCGAGCCGAAGGGACGCGGATCGCCTCGGAATTGAAGGTAAGGTTCTTGGGGTCCTTGGTCATATGGAACAGATGCGTGTGCGAGCGGCTGAATTTGTACTTGCAGTTCACGCCGAACGTGTAGTACCAGACGACCCAACTGCGGCAGGTCAATCCGTGCTCCTGTTGCAGCATGACCTTCAACTCGGCCGCATAGTCGTCGCCGATGGCCAGCCAGAACGTGCCGTTCGGTTTCAGGACGCGCACGACCTGGGCCGTCCAGTCGCGGCTCCAGTGCAGGTACTTCTCGCTGTCCAACGAGTCCTTGTAGACGTCGTAGTCATAGCCGATATTGAACGGCGGATCGGCAAAGATCAGATCGACCGTTGCATCGTCGAGTTTCTTCATCCCGGCGATGCAGTCTTCGTTATGAATCGTGTTCAGGCGTGGCGGCACGACGGCATTCCTCCGTGAAAATCAGCCATGAAGGGCAAGCCTCCCAGCGTTCCAGTCAACAGCGTTCCCATCAACAGCGGCCATCGTATCACGATCGGCGGCGAACGCAACCACACCACCCTCCCACTCTCCTGGGCGAATTCCGTGAAATCGTTGTAAAACCTTGACAGCAAAGGAGGATGGAACTATTAGTTATGGGTGGAGATGCCCTCGACAGCGGGGGCGGCCTATGTTTGGTTGACACGTCAATTCACCAGAATCACAACCTGTATACGGGCGATGGGAGTCATGAAGATGAAAACGAGAAGTGTGCGGCGTATTTGCTCGAAGTCCCTTGGAATCTTGTCTTGCTGCTTCGTTCTGGCCGGTCTGCTGACGGCAGCTTCGGTCGCCGCTGAGCCGTTGCCCGTCCCCGATCGGGGATTCATCAGTTCTCAGCCGGGCGAAACTTGGGAAGAGGGACTGATCAGCGGCAACGGCACGATCGGGGCCAACGTGTTGAGTCGGCCGCTGGAGGAAACGATCATCTTCAGCCACGAGCGTCTGTTCATGCCCGACGGACCGCCCGTGATGCCGCCAAACTGTGCGCCGCGTCTGTTCGAAATCCGCCGCCTGATCGATCGCGGTCTGTACCGTCAGGCGACCCAGTTGACGTTCGATCTTTCGGAACAAGACGGGTTCATGTATCCCGATCCTTTCATCCCGGCCTTCGATCTGAGCATCCAGATGGATGCCGAGGGGGAAGTGACCGATTACATGCGGTCGGTCGACTTCCAGACCGGCGAAGCGACCGTCCATTGGGCCGACAAGCGTGGCGTTTTCGAGCGTCGGCTGTTCGTCTCGCGCGAGGACGGCATCGCCGTCTTGCTGATCACCGGACCGGAAGCATCGAGCGTGAACTGCCGCCTGAAGCTCAAGCCGCGTGAGCCCAGCGAGAAACTGGACGAACGGAAACGGGAATCCTCGGCCCGACGGTTCGAGGAGAACATCATCGATATCAAGGCGACGGCCGACGAGTCGGGCCTGACGTTTCGCAACGGCTTCGCGCAAGCCTATCCGGGAAGCATCCAGGTACTCGAAGGCGTTGCCCACGTCGTCGCGCCCGGGGGCAAGGTCGCCGCGGACGGAGACACACTGGTCGTCACCGGAGCCGAACAGGTCCTCGCATTGATCGATATCGAGTTGCTCTACGACCCCGATCGCTCGCGGATGGAGGAGACCAAAGCACAGTTGGCCGGCCTCTCGACGGACTATCAGGAACTGTTGCAGCGCCACGCGCGGGTTCATGGCGAGCTCTTCAATCGGATGCGGTTGGACTTGGGCGGCGAAGCGGACCACGGCCTGACGACCGAGGTACTTTTGGCCCGAACGACCAACGAGAAGCTCGACAAGACGCTGATCGAAAAGCAGTTCGATGCGGGCCGGTACAACATCATCTGCTCGACGGGCGAACTGCCGCCGACGTTGCAGGGTGTCTGGGGCGGGACGTACAACCCGAGTTGGGCCAGCGATTTCACCCACAACGGAAACGTGCCGTCGGCCATCGCCAGCATGCTGATGGGCAATACGCCCGAGTTGATGCTGGCTTACACCTCGTACATTGAATCGATCGTTCCGTACCTTGAACTCAATGCCAGCCGGATCTTCGGCTGCCGGGGTGTCGTGCTGCCGTCGCGCTCGACGACCAACGGTTTCAATAACTCGTTTGCCCCGTCGTTCGCCGGCGCTTTTTGGGTAGCCGGTGCGCCTTGGGCTGCCCACTTCTTCTACGACTACTACCTGTACACGGGCGATCGGGAGTTCTTGGCCGACCACGCGTTGCCTTTCATGGAGAAGGCGGCACTGTTCTTCGAGGATTACCTCTACGAAGGTCCGGACGGGAAGTACATTTTCTCGCCCACCCAATCGCCGGAAAACACGCCCGGCAACACGAAGTCGCAGGGTACGTTCAATGCGACGATGGACGTCGCGGCCGCCAAGGAACTGTTGCACAACGTGATCGCCGCTTCACGGGAATTGGGTGTGAACGAGGAGAAGATCCCGGTTTGGCAGGCGATGCTCGACAAAATGCCCCCGTACATGATCGGCGAAGACGGGGCGGTCAAGGAATGGCTCACGCCGAAGCTCGAGGATCGCCACGGCCACCGCCACGCCTCGCACCTCTATCCGCTCTACGACGGGCTGCCCGAGGAGATCGCCGAGAGCCCTGAACTTCGCGACGCCTTCAAGCGGCTGATCGAGATCAAACTCGAGCGGCATTGGCAGAACAATTCGTCCGGGTTCATGTCCTTCGGCATCGTTCAGCTCGGACAAGCATCGACCAGCCTCGGCGAACCCGAGATGGCCTATCGATGCCTCGTGCATCTGGTCAACCGCTACTGGCTGA
>JAZFUB010000078.1:0-6247 GCA_036447015.1 Thermoguttaceae bacterium
CTCGTCGATACGCATCCGCTGGCGCCCGAAGTCGTCGATTACCAGGGTTCCGCAGTTGCTCTTCAGCTGCAGGGGCGCTTCGCTGATACCGGTCGACGTATTGATCGTCACCTCGAGTTGCGACATCGTCAACTCGCCGCAGGCGATGATCGTCGGTCGACGGATCCGCACCCACCGTCGGTCGATCTTCCGTTTGTCGTACAGTCCTCCGTCCGATTCGGTCGGAACCTCCTCGTGATTGACCGGGTCGAACACGCGGACGATCTCTCCGTCGATACCCAGTGCCCGGGGAATCCACACCTCGCGGCCGAACGCTTCGGTCATGCGCTCGGCGATACTGGTCTTGCCGTTGCCGGGAGGGCCGAACAGGAAGAGGCCACGGCCCGAGTTGATCGCCGGCCCCAGCCGGTCGAGGATCTGAGGGTTCAAGACCAAATCCGCGAAGGCACGCCTAAGGTCGTCGGCCGTCGGATGTTGCTTGGTGAGCGACTGGGCGTGGACACTTGCGACGTAATCCTCCAGCGAGACGGGCGCGGAGCCGAAGTAGCTGCAATGATCCGCATATCGGCGTGCCCGTTCACGGCCCAGGTCGGTCAACTGATACTGATAGTCGTTCATGGGCGCGGCGCCGCGGTGGACCAACAACTGCTGGTTCTTGGCTTCTCGCAGCAACTCGTCGACCAACACGAAGGGGAGCTTGACCTGATCGGCCAGGTCGCGCCCCGAGGCGTCGCCGCGACCCAACAAATACTTCAGGATCAGCGCCTCGACCTCGGTGTCGCTGAGCCCTGCCTCGCGAAAGCTGTCCGGCTCGACGGGGACGAACTCGTCTTCGACCGGCTCGCCCCCTTCTCGCGACTGCTGGTCCGTCTCGGCGGGCTCTTCGCCCGTGAGGCCGTTGATTCGGTGGAGCATGGCGTCGAGCTTCTTGTCGGCCTCTTGCTCCTCGGCATCGTGTTGCGGGGCCGAAGCGGCGACCGACGCCCATGGGTCGGCGCCGCCAGCGGGATCACCATGTCCGGCAAGGCGTGCGAGCAGATTGTCATCGGGTGTTTGAGCCATGGGTCTCTCTATCTTGTGGAATGGAAAAAATGACCGAACAGAGCCTCTAGTGCTTTGTCAACATTCAAGATTCGGGTAGCCGGAGTCGCAAGAGTTCGGGCTTTTTCGTTGCTCACCCGAAGTCTTGCGACTCCGGCTACCCGAAACATCAAGCGTGACAAAGCACTAGGAGAACAGGGCCTCTAAGAGAATCTAGCTTTTGTCGACCGGCTTGGTCAAATATCGAACAGTTCGCGATGTTCGGACTGTGCCGATGGTGAGGAATGTGTAGGGCGAGGCGACATGCCCCACTGCACGGATTCACCGCAGAAATGGTCCGCGGGAGAGATTCGGCTGCTTCGGACGTTCCACAGAAGTCTGCTTGCTTTGGGAAGAGCCCCCTCGGCTACGGCAATTGCGGCGGCTCGATGTCTGGAACTTCGCCGGATAGGGCCCCCAGGAACTCGACGATGTCTCGTTGGTCGGCCTCGTCCAGTTCGGCTTCTCCGACCGCCTTCAGCATGAACGAGCGGTTCGGACTGTCCTTGCCTCCGGCCGCCATCAGCGCCACGGCCCCTGCGAGCGTCTTCACGCTGCCGTCATGAAAGTACGGACCCGTGCCCGCGATCTCACGCAACGTCGGGACACGGAACTTGCCCAGGTCGTTCTTGCGGCCGGTGACGTTCTTGCGGCCTTCATCGGGCTCGGCCTTGTCCATGCCCACACCGGCGTTGTAGTAGCGGTTGTTGGTGAACAGCGGAGGAGTATGGCACGTGGCACAACCGGCCTCGCCGAACAGGTTCATCCCGCGCGTTTGGGCCTCGGTCAGTGCAGTGCGGTCGCGATCGACAACCATTTTGTCATAGGCCGAATTGCCGCTGAGCACGGTGCGTTCGAACGATGCGATCGCCTTGGCGATGCCGTCCTTCGTCACGTCCGTGCCGAACGCTTTCTGAAAGCCCTCCTTGTAGGCGGGGATCTTGGAGAGTTGCGCGACGACCTCGTCCAAGTCGTGTCCCATTTCGATCGGGTTCTCGATCGGCCCGAGCGCTTGCTCTTCGAGACTGGCGGCCCGACCGTCCCAGAACTGGACGGGTGTGTACGCGCTGTTGATCACCGTCGGTGAATTGCGTCCACCGATTTGGCCCTTGATGCCCGTGCTCGTGGCCGTTTCTTCAGCCCAACTTTTCTTCGGATCGTGGCACGTGGCACACGAAATCGTATTGTCCTTGCTCAGACGCGTGTCGAAATAGAGAAGTTTCCCCAGGGCGATCTTCTCGGGCGTCAGCGGATTGTCCTCGGGCACCGGCAACGGCGGCAGACCCGACGGAACTTTTGCGGGCTTATCTGCCGATTGGGCGACGAGCGCGGCCGAGCCGACTGCAAATGCAAATGCGAAAAATGCCGAAACGAGCGAACGGGTCTTCATGCTTGGGGTCCCCTATTCTCTTCACGCAAAGTTGCTCGGCCGCGTGCGTCCGACAGGTCGCGGATCGGACACCTCGTCGGCCACGGAAACACTGCCGGTATCGTAGGGGAACGATCGCGCCGGATCAACCGGTTGAATCGGCCCAATTCCAACCTGGGGCCTGATCGTGAGGATATGTCGGGTCGTCGGGCACACCGAGGATTGCCGCCGGATTTCCGACCACCAAAGGACACTGCCCAGCGGAGAGCGTCGCGACGGGCTGACGGCCCGCGCGGGGGGTTCCAGCGTCGTATTCGCGTTGCCGCTGCGCGACTGCCTCGAAGTAGGAAGGCCTGCGAGAAGGGAGCGAGAACGCGGCAGCCAGACCCGTTCGCTGCCACGCCTGCCATCATTGGAGTGCTGTCTTGCCGGCCGCTGCGACCGGGTTGCCTTGGGGCCGTAGCGCCGAATGCTTGGCGTGGAGGTCGTGCAATTCCTCTTCGGCCACGATCCAACCTCGACAATTCGAACTGCGGCAGCGGCATGGAATGGCGGCCTCGACGGGCCAGCCATAGTCGATCGTCACTTGTTCGCCCGGCTCGATTCTGTGGATGGCTTCGACCCAGATTTCCGTACTTCCGGGCCGACCGTCTTCCCTTGCCGACTCGATGTGGATCAGTTGGCTGTTGGGTTGGCAACTGTGGTTGACGTAGCGAAACGGCGCCGCCGGCTCCAGGCCGCGCTCCTCGTCCAACTCCATGCAGTAGTCGGATCCGTGCCGTGGATCGTGAATGACCGCACCGATGACGTGCCCGATCGCCTCGTTGGGAAAGAACTCCCTGGCCGCAAAAACTCCGAGCCCGAGCTCTGTTCGCTCGACCCGAACGTCCTCTTCCTCTTCATGATATTCCATGGGTGCCCGATACTTCTTGCTGTTCCATGTTGCCGCTGCGTGAAAACACTCGGCCGGCATGGCGACCGACCATCGCGTACTGCACGCCACGCACCGCAAAAGCCCCTAAGTATACGAGACGGCCCTCGCATCGTCAACCGGCCGGTGATTTTGGGTCCGTCAGAACTTCATGGCATAAGATTGTCTAGGGCGACGTTGCCATTTGGGGCTGAAATCGCTTGCCACGTGTTTACACGGCGGCGTGTAAATTGTATCAATGGTGATGTTCACGGGCGTTTTCAACCGAGTTTCTGTGATCGGCGCCCCCTACCAGTGGAGCCCTGCGAATGAACGATGACAGCACGACACCGCAACCGAAGTGGGAGCCGATCAGTGCGATCGATCGGCGGGTCATCGGGGTGCTGGCCGAAAAGGCCAAGACCACGGCGGCGTCCTATCCGATGTCGCTCAATGCGATCTGCACCGGGGCGAACCAGAAAAGCAACCGCCTCCCGGTGATGAACCTCGATCCGGAAAACGCCGAAGAATCGCTCGATCGGCTCCGCGAGTTGGGGGCCGTGGGCATGATCGAGGGGTACGGAAGGGTCACGAAGTACCGGCATTACCTGTATGAGTGGCTCGGGGCCGACAAGGTCGAATTGGCCGTCTTGGCGGAACTGCTGCTTCGGGGGGCCCAAACGGTCGGCGAATTGCGGGGGCGTGCCGCCCGGATGGAGCCAATCCGCGACGTGGCCGCGCTGCGCCCGATCCTCGCGTCGCTGATTGCCAAGGGACTGGCCGTATCCCTGACGGCGGAGGGACGTGGTCAGGTCGTCACTCACGCACTTTACAAACCGCGCGAGATGGAGAAGTTGCAGGCCCAGTACGCCCAGGGTGCCGGAGCCGGCCCGGTCGCAACCGAGATGCCCTCAGATGAGGACATGGGCGAACTTGCAGCGCCGGCACCTCAACCGATGCGGACAACCGCCATGCCGGCCGCCCCCACCGCCGATCCGTCGGCTGTCGAGGCCTTGCAGCGCGAGATCGGCGAACTGCGAACCCAGGTCACCCAGTTGCGCAGCGACGTCGACGACCTCTCGACCCGACAGAGTCGCGCGGACGACGACGTCCGCGACCTGAGAGATGCCTTGGGGGCGTAGGGCCCGGCCGACTAGTATTACAGCGATAGGTTGCATCGCAAGCGTGTTTAGCGGCCGGGCTTGCCCGGCGTGTTTTTGCCGACGAGAACAGTTCGAAACACGCCGGGCAAGCCCGGCCGCTAAACGACGATGGCGCAGCGAACCGTAAGTTCCAGGATACACCAAAGCCCCGCAACTTCGGCTACCCCGGCGACTTCGGCTACGATCACTGTCAACGGAAGGAAACCAGCGGTGAGTATTCTGGTCATCAACGCAGGCTCCAGTAGCGTGAAGTTCGGACTGTTTCGGTTCGACACGCTCGAGCCGGTCGCCCGAGGACTGCTCGACTGGGCCGGACAGACGCAGCGAGCAACCGTCACCTTGTTGCCCGAGTCGGGCGAGCCGATTCGCAGCGAACTCGACGTGGCCGACTATCGCCAGGGCGTCGTGGCCGCGATCGAGGCGCTTCGCCGGTCGAAATTGGTTGGCGGCGATTCGTCGATCCGCGTGGTGGGTCATCGCCTGATCCACGGCGGCGAAGAGATCCGCCGTCCCGTGCGAATCGATGCGGCCATGAAGGAAACGATCGCCCGAAATGCCCACCTCGCACCGCTACACATTCCTGCCGGGCTGGACGCGATCCGGGCAACCGAGTCGGCGTTGCCCGAGGTGGCCCAGGTGGGAGTCTTCGACACGGCGTTTTTTGCCGACATCCCACCGGCCGCTTATATCTATCCGTTGCCCTACCAGTGGTACGAGCAGTGGCGCATCCGCCGCTACGGGTTCCACGGCACGAGTCACGCCTACTGCACGTCTCGGGCGGCCGAGATGCTCGGGTGCGATGCGAGCGAGTTGCGGCTGGTCATCTGCCATATCGGGCAAGGCAGCTCGGCGACGGCCGTTCGCGGCGGCACGGCCGTGACCAACACCATGGGGTTCACGCCGTTGGAAGGTCTCATGATGGGCACCCGCTGCGGCACGGTCGATCCGGGAATCCTGCTCTATGCGATGCGTGAAAAGGGCCTTTCGGTCGACGAACTCGACGACGTGTTGCACCACAAGTCGGGACTGTTGGGGATCTCGGGGCTCTCGTCCGATTTTCGCCAGGTGGAAGCCGCGGCGGCCGACGGACACGACCGGGCACAACTGGCGCTGGACGTCTACGACTATCGCGTCAAAACGACCATCGGCGCCCTGACGGCCGCGTTGGGTGGAATCGACGCACTCGTTTTTACCGGCGGAATCGGCGAAAACTCGGCCCGGCTCCGTCGCCAGGTGTGCGACGGGTTGCAACACCTTGGTCTCCATCTCGATCAGAATCGCAACGCCGACTGTCGCCCCGACACCGACATCGCCACGGACGAGTCGCCCGCCCGAGTGCTGGTCGTCCACACACGTGAGGATCTGATGATTGCCCGGGAAAGCCGACGGTTGATTCTGGAAACGCCTGAGCAGGCATGAACTACGGATCGACCGAAGAGCAGCTTCCCCGTTTAGAACTCGTACAGGAATTACTTCCCTATTTGGCTATGAGCAGTGAGCTTTGAGCAGTGGGAAAGCCCATGACTCAAAGCTCACTGCTCAAAGCTCACTGCTCACTGCTCAAAGCCAACACCCAAGAACTGAATCGGGAAGTTATTCCTGTACGAGTTCTTAGGGTCAGTTGGACGTGCCCTGCTCACGCTGAGCAGACCAATTGTGTACGAAGTCTTTCCACGCCTGTTCTGCCTTCTCTCGCGGGCCGCGCAGGCAGTAAAGACGCGTCTT
>JAZFUB010000079.1:0-2134 GCA_036447015.1 Thermoguttaceae bacterium
TCTGACGCCAACTCAACTGTGGCTCGGCCGCGGCGGCCATGACGATCATCAGCGTGAAATAGATGCATCCGGATGTAAGTAAGACCTTGCGGATCATGCTTTTTCCTTGGTATTGTGGTCAAATGGACTGATCGGGCCATATATCCCCCATCTTCCCAGCCGGCGGCCCCCGTGTCAACATTCGGCCCAGTTCGGCAAGAAACCGTTGATTCGCGTCGGCGATTCCTTTATCCTAGACTAAGTTAGTGTCGCCATCCCCCGTGGAATCTATTTCCCGCCTCGAAATAAGGAATCTTCCAATGAGTCGATCGCAACAGCAGTCCCGACGAACTTTCCTCCGCAACACGACCGTGGCAGCGGCGGTCGGCGTTGCCTCGCCCTACGTGATTCCCTCGGGCTTGTTGGCCGCCGAGGGACGTCTTGGGCCGAACGACCAGATCGGCGTGGCGGGGATCGGCATCGGACGACAGGGCAGTGGCGTCTTTCGCAATGCGGCCGGCTCCAAGCACACACGCGCCGTGGCCGTGGCCGATGCGAACATCAAACGGGCCGGTGCTATGGGCACCGCGATGAGCATCGAGCCCTATCAAGACTACCGCAAACTGTTGGAGCGGAAGGATATCGATGCGATCACCACCGCCACGCCCGACCACTGGCGGGCCTTGGTCAGTATCCATTCGTGCCAGGCCGGCAAGGATGTGTATGCCGAGAAGCCGATGACGCTGACGATCCGCGAAGGCCGACTGATGACCGAAGCCGTTCGCAAGTACGGCCGCGTGCTCCAGGCCGGCAGCCAGCAGCGTTCCAATGCCGCGAACCGCTACGGTTGCGAGTTGGTTCGCAACGGCCGGATCGGCAAAGTCCACACGGTCATCGGCGCCAACTATCCCAGCCCCTGGGAGTGTGCCCTGCCCGAGCAACCCGTGCCCCAGGGAATCGACTGGGATCTCTGGTGCGGACCGAACGAAGTGGTTCCCTTCAACAACGACCTCTACAGCCCGCGAGCCAAACCGGGCTGGATTTCTTTCCGCTCCTACTCGGGCGGCGAGATGACCGGTTGGGGTGCGCATGGGTTGGACCAGATCCAATGGGCACTGGGGATGGACGAAAGCGGACCGGTCGAAGTCTGGACCGAAGGTGATGACTTTGATGCGCCGACGTACACCGAGCCCGAAGGACGTGGACGCGGCGAGAAGGCCTGCAACAGCCCGATGATCTTCTACCGCTACGCCAACGGCGTGACCTTGAAACTCGACAACGGCAATCCGGCCGGCGGGATCTTCATCGGCGACCAGGGCAAGATCGAAATCTTCCGCGGCCGCGTAACCTCGAACCCGGCCGAGCTGGTCAAGGAGCCGATCAAGGACGACGAGATCCATCTCTACGAGAGCGGCAACCACATGGAGAACTGGCTCGAGTGCATCAAGTCGCGCAAGCGGCCGATCGCCGACGTCGAGATCGGCCATCGTTCGTCGACGGTCTGTCACCTGGGGAACATCGCCCGTTGGGTCGGTCGCCGGTTGCAGTGGGATCCGGTCAAAGAGATCTTCCCCAACGACAAAGAGGCGAACACGTATCTCGACCGGCCGCGACGAAAGCCGTACCAACTGCCCGAGGTCATTTGATTGCCCAAAGGCCATTCGAGCAAGAGATTCGTTAGCCGGTGGGCTTGCCCACCGTTGTCGTAGCGCAATCTATAAGCTTATCTACCGGACGACAACAGCAGGCAAGCCTGCCGCCTCACGACGACTCGCAATGTCCCCTCTTTTCTGGTTCATCCGACTGAGGCGTATGTTTTCGTAATCCGTTTGATAATCACGATTTCCAAACGCATGAAAGACGGCTTATCCGCAACGTCCGAACCCGACCACACAGCGGAAGTACCGGTGCCTCTTCTCTGTTGGTGGGTTTCTGACAAAACACAACGTTTTTCGACGATTGGATGCATTTGGCAACAGAGAAGAGGCACCGGTACTTCGCTGCACCAGATACGATGGCGAAGGTGGTAGGGGCGGCCCCTTTGTCGAGCCCGAGCAGAAGGTTCCGCTCGTGTTTTCTGCCGGGTCTTTTGCACAACATACGCTTCCGTCGGATGAACCACAATTTCACGGTTCTTGGGCTGCCCGCTACATCA
>JAZFUB010000080.1:0-3851 GCA_036447015.1 Thermoguttaceae bacterium
GCCAGATGCTTGCATCGCAGGAAATAGTCCTGAACGGTGATCCGGGCCGCCTGACCGCTGTCGACCGTCACTTCGATGTCCTCCCGCGCTTCGACCGCCTGGTGAATCCCGGCACGCCACTTGCGGCCTTCGGCCAGGCGGCCGGTCGATTCGTCGACGATCACAACCTCGTCGTCGCGTATCACGTAATGGTGATCTCGCTGGAACTCGCGGCCGACTTTGATCGCCCGCTCCATGTAATCGTACAGGTCGACCAGCCCGACGGGATTGAGGATTTCGCTCTTGGGGAGCGAGCGAACGAGTTGGCGCCCTTCGAGCGTGAGTTCGATCTTCTTCTTCTCGTGGTCGTACTCGTAGTGCTCGTCGTCGACGAACTGGTCCGCGGCCTCGGCGGCCCACTTGTAGCAGGCGGCCTCTCGTTGTTCGCCCTCACCGGGGATTGCGCTGATGATGAGCGGGGTCCGGGCGTCGTCGATCAATACGCTGTCCGCCTCGTCGACCAGGGCGAAATGCGGCGCGCGCTGTACCGGTTCTTCGCCGACATCGGCCGACGTGCCGAGCGCAGCAGCCAACACACCGCCCATTTGCTGCTGGATTCGACGCTTCAGCAACCGATCTCGCAGGAAGTCGAATCCGAACTCCTTGGCCGTGCCGTACGTGATGTCGCAAGCGTACGCCTTGCGCCGCTCCGGCTGCCGCATTTCGGTTTCGATCACGCCGACCGAAAGACCCAAGAGCTTGTAAACCGGGCCCATCCACTCCGCGTCGCGGGCAGCCAGATAATCGTTGACCGTCGCCAGAAGGGCTCCGCGTCCGGACAGCGCGTGCAAGTAGAGTGGAAGCGTGGCGGTCAGCGTCTTCCCTTCGCCCGTTTCCATCTCGGCGATGATGCCGAGGAACAGGCCGATCCCACCGAGCACCTGCACGTCGAAATGTCGCATGTTGATCGTTCGGCGCGCGGCCTCCCGTACCAGGGCATAAGCCTCCGGCAGGAGCCGAATCGGCTGTTCCCCGCTCTTGGCCCGATAGCGCAGCGAGAGGCTCTCTTTGCGAAGTTTCGCGTCGCTTTGCTCGACGTACTGTTTCTCGAACTCGTCGATCTTCGGCAAGAGCAGCGCCCATTGGGCAAGCCGGCGCTGGGTCGGCCCGCCGCCAACGGCTTGGAGTTGGGCGAGAGTCCCTTGCGGCACTCGGGCTGATGTGTCTTCTAGGTTCATCCGATTTGCAGACGGTGTCTCTGCGGAGGGCGATTCGGCCGCATCCGGGGGGGCATCAGGCTGGCAACACTTAGTTTCGCTCATCCGTCGAATGCTGATAAGGGGGGGCAAATTGCACGCCAAATGAATCGGAACATTGTTGGCGGGGCAACGTGCCGGTGTGTGGAAGTGGTTTTATAACAATAGCTTACGGTTGCAGGCTCAGAAACATTCGCCTAACCCGTCCCGGATGGCTCCATGCACTCATCGCCCCGAAGCGCAACGCCGTGAAGGATTCTTCTACCGACATCCTTCACGGCGTTACCCTTCGGGGCTCATGCGTTTCGAGTCGGCTCGCAATCCGGGGAAAAGAGCCGGTGCGCAGGCACGTGTCCCGCGCACCGGCCGGATGCAGAATCAAAGATGCAACTCAAAGCAGAATCAAAGATGCAACTCAAGGCGGAATCAAGGATGCAACTCAAAGCAGCGTCAAAGGTGCAACTCAAGGTTGGTCTACGGAAGCAACTCTTCCCAGTCGGTGAACATATCGTCGAGCAGCTTCGTCTCGTGCCGCCGTGCGATCGACGCCAGGTCGAGGTCCAGGCGAACGTCGTCCAGCTCGTGAGCGTACGTCCAATCGATTGCGGCCGTTTGCCGCGCCGGCGACAACATCGCGTCGTCTGCCGGCGGCAGAACGATACTCAGTCCGTTACGGCCCAAACCCGCGTGGACCGACTCGGGCAGCGAAGCGGCTCGGCCGTCAAAGCCAACGCCGAGCACCGTGACCGACGGAGCCGTCTGAGGGCCGCCGAGAGCGGAGGACACCCCGGCATGGGCCGGTGCCGCATGCAGGGCCGCCGGCATGGTCGTCATGCCGATTGCACCGTCCTGGGCCGCTGCGTAGGCCGCCTGGAGCATCTGCACGTCCAAAGCCGACGGCAGCTTGCGAACGGCCGGATCGAGCGTGTCGTTCATCAGGTCGTCCGGATAGCCGTCGGCCAGAAGGTGCTGGCCTGCGTCGTCGAGCTGCGCCGCAAAGTCCGCCGCGGCGAAACCACCGTACGCGAAGGTGAAGCCCAGGGCGTGTCCGACCTCGTGCAGCATGACCGTATACAGGTCGTACTTGCCGTCTGCCACGTCGGCGTCGATTTCCGAATGCCAACCGAGACCGCCCGCATCGTCGTCCAGGATGACGCGGCCCTGCGTCGGGATACCGTCTTCGCCCAACTGAAGGATCTGGCTCTCACCGAGTTGATCGTTTCCAAAGTCGCGAACGACAAGTTGAATGTCGATCGGATCGGACGCGGAGAGTGCCTCTTGCCACGTGGCGACGGCCGCCTCGAGAACCTCGTCAAGCGACGTGTCGCCACTGAGTTCGATCTGCGAACCGACCCAACGCTGCGTGAAGCTCGCAGGGAAGACGACGTCCGTGCCGGAGGCCTTGCTATGCTGGAAATTGCTCGCGAAGTACGTCAGGTCGGCCAGATCGACGCTGCCGCTGTTGTCGAAGTCGAGGGCCCAGACGTAGGCCGCGTCCGAGTCGAGCACGTTCTCGCTAAACGCCGATGCGAAGTAAGAGAGATCGCCCAAGTCGATCCGGTCGTTGTCGTCCACGTCGTAGACGACGGCCCAAAGTTCGGTCTGCGGCGCGTCGGCCACCGCGACGTCGACCGGCTCGCCGGCCACTTCCGCCCGGGCGTCCGTAATCGCCAGGCCCAGATCGTAGGGGCCGATCATCTGGCCGACCGCATCGACCTCGACCCGATCGCCGGCGAGCGACTCGAACTTGACGCGACCCAACAGGGCATAGGCATCGACGCCTGCGTTTGCGTTCCACGTGCTGCCGCCGATCCCGGCAACCAGTCCGGCCTCGTCGTCGATCGTGCCGGCGACGTCGTTAATGTAGACGTTGCCGTAATCGATTTGCGTGGCCGTGAAGTAGTCGGTGTTGTAGGCCAGATCGACCGATGCGGCGGTCACGCCGTCGCTGTCGGACGTGCGGACCCAAAGCTCGACCCAATGGGCGTCCCACTCGTCGATCCAGGCTTCATTCTCCGGAAGCTCGGCCACGTGGCCGGCGGCGGTGACGGGCGTGGCGTCTTTGGTCACGGTCATGAAGACGCCCGTGCCGTTCAGTTCAGCGGCGGTCGAATCGGCCGCCACCTGCGTTCCCACGAGCGGTGCGCCCGGTGTGAACTGAGCCACGACGGTTCCGGTGACGATAATAGTGGTTCCGAAGCCCACCGACGCCGACAAGTTGACCGTTCGCGTGAATGGAAGCGTCAGCGTAAACACGCCCGCGTTTTCCGTGAGGTTGGCCGCTGCCGAGCCCGCATCGGCCATCGTCGAGCCGGCGATGTCGTTGCTCACAAAGCTGCCCTCAACGCCGGGATCGATTATGTCGGCGAAGCCGGACGACAACACCCAGTCCCACTCGTTATTGTCCGGTGTAAAGTCGCCCCCTGCCCCGAGTGCGATGGCGGCATCCGATGAAATGTCGGCCACGATCTCATGCAGGGCCATCTGGACGCCAATCGCGATGACGTCAAAACCGAAATCCCCCGGCCCCGGAACGGGATTGTCGCCCGCATCGACCGTACCGACGTGGTCGGGAGCAAACGGCCCGTCTGCGTTGACGTCCACGTCCAGATTCGC
>JAZFUB010000081.1:0-3464 GCA_036447015.1 Thermoguttaceae bacterium
CGATTCAGTTCTTGGGTGTTGGCTTTGAGCAGTGAGCTTTGAGCTTTGAGTCATGGGCTTTCTCACTGCTCATAGCTCAAAGCTCACTGCTCATTGCCAAATAGGGAAGTAGTTCCTGTACGAGTTCTTAGGGTAGCTGGATCTGATAAAGGGTTCCGTCGAAGCCGCCCAACAGCAGACGTGTCCCCAGTCGAACGGGACCACAGCCCAACGGCCGGCCGGTCTCGACCTTGCCGAGCTGCTCACCGGTCTTCGCGTCGATGCGCCACACGACGCCGCTGAGCGACGCCGCAACGTAGCCGTCTTCGATCGGCAACGGCCGACCGGCCAACGGACCGTGGGCCATGACGGTCTGCCAGACCAGTTTGCCGGCGCCGTCGAAACAGTACAATTGGTTGTCGTCGGTCGCCAGCATGACATACGCCCCTACGCGACCCGGCCCCCACACCGGACGACCCTTCAGTGCGACCGGCGACTCGGCCGGCGTCAGTTCCGGCAGCCGGAAGACGTTCAACGCGCCCGTTGCGTCTACGGCATAGGCAGCGTTTCCGCAGGACGCAACTGCCGAGATGATCGGGTTGGTCAGTTCTGCTTGTTGCGAGGCGGCCAGGTGTCGGATCGGCTCGGAGGCCACCTCGAGACAATAAAGATTCGTCCGACCGTCGGACAACAGGACCTTTCCGTCGTCGGTCAGCGCCGGCAATTGCCAGACGGGCGGGCTGCCGCCCTGCAGTACCGGCTGGAACGGCTCGGCCAGCTTTTGGCCGCTACGAGGATCGAGGAGAAACACCTGGCCGATCTTCGTCGGCACCAGCAAACCGCCGCCGTATGCGATCGGAGAACAACCGGTCGGATCGGGCAGCGGAAGCCATCGCAAACGATGCTCCGCCTGTGTCGCATCGAAGACGAGCATCTGCCGAGCACCCTCGCCCGTGGTCATTGCCAGCAGATCGTTGCCGACTCGGATCACGTGCCCGACGGGGCGCGGAAGCCTGTCCGACTCGACCGACACCAGCGGCTGCTGCGGCCCGGTTGCCGTCGCATCGATCCGGTAGACGGCGGCAGCCGACGTCACGACGGTGACTCGTCCCGTGGCCGTGTCGACGACCGGCTCGGTGACCGGCCGTGCGGTCAGCCGTGTTTCCCAGTAGCGCCGTCCTTTTTCTATTTCGTTGGCTGCGACCAACACGCCGGGCATCCCCACCTTGCGTCGAACGTGGAAGACCGTCCCATCGATGACCCTGGGCGGCTGTTCGAAAACGGAGCCTTCCGCGGCGACCCACTCGTTGGCCAACCGGTTCTGCGAGGAGTGGATGTCGTAACGGGTCAGTTCATGGTCGGCCAACAGGAGGTAACCGTCCTCCATCCACGCGAATCGAATCTGCTTGTCGCCACTGGCCACGGTTTGCTGGGCATCGGGGGACAGCGGTTTCTTCTCTTCGGTTCCAGTGAATTCATAGACGTACATCGCGCCGATGTCGGTGGTCACCAGTACCCTGGTTCCAGCGACCGAAGGCGGCGTATCGACGTGACCCTCGAGCCTCAATTGCTGTAGCGGTTGCAGCGTCAGACCCTCTTCCACTTCATCGCCTGCCGGGTCGTCGCCTGCTGCTTCATTGCCTGCTGCTTCGTTGATGGACAAGATTCGAAACGAGGAATCGTTCAGCCGATCGTTGATCGCGATCATCAGGTATCGGCCGGCCACCACGGGCGGCGCGGTGACGGCTCCCGGTTCGTGCCCCAGGTGATAGACCTTTCGGCATTGACCGTCCTCGAGCCCGAGAACGTAAAGATTCGAGTGCTCGGCCACCTGAAAGATCAGCCCGCGTGCCCGGTCCACTGCGGGCGGAACAGCCAACGGTTGTGGAAGCTGCAGATAGCCGGCGGAACTGCCCGACGCGACGTCGATCGTCACCAGACGACCGCTGCGTGTGGCAACGAGAACCCGACCGCCGACGAGCACCGGTTGGGCGTCGAACGGTTCGCCGATCGGGTGCCGCCAGCGCAACTTTCCGGTGGCGGATTCGACCCGCATCAGTTCATTGCGAGAGGGAGCGACCAGCAGCGCATCGGCGCCCGGCGCATCGGAAATCAGGATCGGAAAGAAGTCGGGACCTCGTCCATTGGAGCCGAATCCGAGGAATCGGCGCCAAAGGACATTGCCATTCGACGCATCCAACCCGTAGACGGCCCCCGACGCGCCCGCCAACACGATCCGGCCGGCAACATTCGGCACGGGTGTTTGCACGGTCTGCTGGACGAGGGCAACGGCCGAGAGCACGGCAGACGTCGGCTCGGAGGTCTCGGCCGTCTGCGGTTGCTCGACGCTGTGGACTGCCGCCTGTTGGGCCTGCGAAACTTCCAGAACGGCGTCCCTCAGCGACTCGTCGTCATCGAGGTCGGGATATTGCTTCAACAGCGCGCCCCGGACATTGTAGGCTTCTTCGATACTACCGGCATCGACCGCCCGCTTCATGGCATCGATCGCCCGACGGAGTACCTCGCCACGGTTGATCTGGCGGTTCGACAGCGCGAGTGAAGCACGAATGTCGGCCAGGTTTCCGGGTCGCTGCAACGACTTGGGCACGTACTTCGCGATCATCGCCAGCGCGTCTTCAGCCTGTGTGACCGTTTCCGTTTTCGGCTCCTGTTGGGCCTGATCGGCGAGCCCCTGGGCGATTTCGGGGAGCATGGCCGACAGATCGGCATGCGCTTGTTTGAATTCGTTTTCCGAAGCAATGTCGCCGAGCACGTCCTTGGCCTCTTGCAGGGCGGCGGCCCAGTCCCGGGTGCCCTTGCCCGTCTTCTGTCGCAACCGGGCCAGCCCCCGATGTACGCGAGCAATGCTTCCGCTGGCGTGTTTCGGAAACTTCTCGAGATACTGCGTGTATTTGTGAATTGCTTGCGAGTAATTGCCCACGTCGTAGTCGCCCTTGGCCTGTGAGAACGCTTCGTCGCCCGTTTGACGGGTTAGCGACCAGGCGAGAACCCCACCGAGGATCACCAATCCGAGCAAGGCTCCGCCACCGACCAGCAGCAGCGGGGAGTCCCAAACATTGGCCTTTCGGCCAACCTTCTTCTGTCCGGAGAAGAGTCCACCGAATCCCTTCTTCCTCGGAGTCGGCAGATGCGAGGCGCTTCCGCCTACCGTAGCGGCGGTCAGTCCGTCGAGCGGTCCTTCGGCATCGGCCTGCAGTGAGGAGAACTCCTCGTCGACCAGCGAGCCGGAAGCAGGCGGGGCTTTTGGCGGAGCTTTTGGCAGAGCTTTTGGCGGGGTTTCGACAAGGGCTGCGACCGGGATTTCGGCCGGGCGCTCCGGCGGCGGCTTGGGGGTGGATGTCGGCGCGGGCGTCTGGGAGGACTTTGGCCGTGTCTTCGCCGTCGAGGGACGTTTCTGCTTGGCAGCCTGGGCGCCCGTTGTCGGCTCGTCATCCAAGGGGATCAGATCCATCCCCAGGTCGTCC
>JAZFUB010000082.1:0-15101 GCA_036447015.1 Thermoguttaceae bacterium
GGTCCGATTCAGCCGGTTACCGTCGACGAGGACGCAGCCGTTACGGAAATCGACCTGTCGGCCCACTTCACCGACGTCGAGTCGAGCACGTTGACCTACACGATCGTGAGCAATACGAACGACACGCTGGTCGCTACGGTCATCGACGACGCGACGCTGACGCTGGCTTTCAGGCCGAACGAAAGCGGCTCGGCGACGCTCGTCGTTCGAGCAAGCGATGGCGACGGCGAGTCGGTCGAACAATCGATCGCCGTCACGGTCAATGCGGTCAATGATGCTCCGACCGTCGTGGCTCCGATCGAGCCGGTCACCGTCGACGAGGATGCAGCCGACACGGAAATCGACCTCTCGGCCCACTTCACCGACATCGAGTCGAGCACGTTGACCTACACGATCGTGGCCAACACGAACGACACGCTGGTCTCCACGGCCATCGACGGCAGCATGCTGACGCTCGGCTTCGCACCGAACGAAAGCGGCTCGGCAACGCTCATCGTTCGAGCAAGCGATGGTAGCGAGTCGGTCGAGCAATCGATCGCCGTCACGGTCAACGCGGTCAACAACGCTCCGACCGTCGTGGCTCCGATCCAGCCGGTCACCGTCGACGAGGACGCAGCCGACACGGAAATCGACCTGTCGGCCCACTTCACCGACGTCGAGTCGAGCACGTTGACCTACACGATCGTGGGCAATACGAACGACACGCTGGTCGCCACGGCCATCGACGACGCGATGCTGACGCTGGCTTTCACGCCGAACGAAAGCGGTTTTGCAGCGCTCATCGTTCGAGCAAGCGATGGTAGCGATTCGGTCGAACAATCGATCGCCGTCACGGTCAATGCGGTCAATGATGCTCCGACCGTCGTGGCTCCGATCGAGCCGGTCACCGTCGACGAGGATGCAGCCGACACGGAAATCGACCTGTCGGCCCACTTCACCGACGTCGAGTCGGCCACCTTGACCTACACGATCGTGGGCAATACGAACGACACGCTGGTCTCCACGGCCATCGACGGTGCAACACTGACCCTGGCTTTCACGCCGAACGGAAGCGGCTTGGCAACGCTGGTCGTTCGAGCAAGCGATGGTAGCGATTCGGTCGAACAATCGATCGCCGTCACCGTCAATGCGGTCAACGACGCTCCGACCATCGTGACTCCGATCGAGCCGGTCACCGTCGACGAGGACGCAGCCGACACGGAAATCGACCTGTCGGCCCACTTCACCGACGTCGAGTCGAGCACGTTGACCTACACGGTCGTGGGTAATACGAATGACACGCTGGTCTCCACGGCCATCGACGGTGCAACGCTGACGCTGGCGTTCACGCCGAACGGAAGCGGCTCGGCAACGCTTATCGTTCGAGCTAGCGATGACGGTGGCGAGTCGGTCGAACAATCGATCGCCGTCACGGTCAACGCGGTCAACAATGCACCGACGGTCGTCGCTCCGATCGACCCGGTCACGGTCGACGAGAATGCAGCCGACACGGAAATCGACCTGTCGGCCCACTTTGCCGACGTCGAGCCGGGTACTTTGACCTATACGGTCGAGGGCAACACGAACGACGCGCTAGTCGCTACAGCCATCGACGCCAGCACGCTAACGCTGGCCTACTTGCCGGATCAGAGTGGCACGGCGACGCTTGTCGTTCGTGCGACCGATGCCGGGGGCCTGTTTGCCGAAGCCACGATCGCCGTCACCGTCATCGAGGTTGCCGGCGAGGACGTCACCCTCGACGGCAAGATATTGACGATTCACGGCACCAGTGGCGACGATCAACTCGAACTGATCCTCGGCGACACGTACGGCGTGGCCATCAACGGCAACGAGTATCAGTTCGCGGCCCAGCAGGTCGACACGATCCTCTTCGACGGCGGAGCGGGCAACGATCAGGTGATACTCTTCGGCAGCCCGGCCAACGAAACGGTCGACCTGTATCCGAACTCCGCAACGTTTTTCCGCCAAGGACTCGACGTGAGTCTTTCCGGTACAGACGACGTGACGGTCTTCGGCGAAGGCGGCAACGACACGCTCTCGCTGTTCGGCTCGGCCGGAAACGACAACTTCGTCGGCTCTCCGACTTATGCCGCCATGTACGGCGACGGATTCTACAACCGGGGCTGGAACTTCGGCAGCGTGCAGGCCTGGGCCGGCGACGGGGTCGACGTGGCCAAGTTCTTCGACTCGCCGGGCGATGACACGTACGTCGGCGCGCCGATCTACAACGCCGTTTCCGGCGAGGGCTTCAATAACGTCGCCTGGTACTTCGAAGGTGCCCATGCCTATGCCACGGCCGGTGGTGTCGATGTGGCGAAGTTCTACGATTCGACCGCCGACGACACCTACGTGGCCAGCCCGACCTACGCCGCGCTGTTCAATCCGAACTTCGAGCAGGACGGCATGAACGGCTTCTACAATCGGGCGAAGTTCTTTGAAGGCGTCCATGCCTACGCCACGGCCGGCGGCGTCGACGTCGCCAGATTCTACGACTCGCCGGCGGACGATGCATTCGTCGCCACGCCGACCTATGCGGCCCTGTTCAACATGGACTACCAGGAGCAGTACACCAACGGGTTCTACAACCGGGCCAAGTTCTTCGAGGCCACCCATGCCTTTGCCACGGCCGGCGGCATCGACGAGGCCCGACTGTACGACTCGACCCAGGACGATACGTTCTTCGCCGACGCCACGCACGGTGCCCTGTTCAACCCGACGTATCAGCAAGAGTACACCAACGGCTTCTACAATCGGGCCAAGTACTTCGAGGGCGTTCACGCCTTCGCGACGGCCGGCGGTTACGATCGGGCCGAAATGCACGACTCGCCGGCCGACGACATCTTCGACGCCGCCCCGACGCAAGCCGCCTTGTTCAACCCGACGTACCAAGAGGAGTATACCAGCGGCTTCTACAATCGGGCCAAGTACTTCGAGGAAGTCAACGCCGTCGCCGACCGCGGCGGTGTCGACGCGGCGATCTTGCACGACTCGACCGGCGACGACGTCTTCACGGCCTATCCGCTCTACGCCGACATGGTCAACCCGGCGTTCCAACAGTCGTATACGAGAAACGGATTCGACAATCGGGCCGAGGAGTTCGAGTCGGTCCATGCGATCGGTGGAAACGGTGGAAACGACGAGGCCAACCTGTTCGATTCCGCATTGGCCGACTATCTCGAGGTGCAAGACAATTGGGCCCGACTTTCCAGTGACGAACTCGACTTCGACAACCTGGTCGAGAACTTCGGCATGGTGAGGGCGACATCGAGCAGCACTCCGGGAGACAAGAAACGGGTTGCCGACGTGTACGACTTCGTACTGGAACTCGACGGCATCTGGGAAGACGAGTAACACGGTCGAGCGAGACGACAAAACAACCGGCCGAGTGGGACGCCGCACGCCCACCGGCCGGCTCCTTTGCGCACAGACTCTCAGGCAAGCAGGGACTTGCCCTCGCCACCCGAACGGCATACCATGGTGACGTTGTCGGACGAACGACGGTAAGACGCGGACCTCGACGGAGGCACGAAGCGATGACGCAACCGACGAGCGACCCACGGGAAGGGAAGCGACAGATCCGCGCGATCGGGCATGCTCGTCGACGGAGTCAGCCGGACAAGGATCGGCTGAGTGGGGAGATCTGCCACAAGGTCCTGTCGCTGCCCGAGTACGTCGATGCGCGGACCGTCATGTGCTACGTCGACGTTCGCGACGAGGTTCGCACGCGGCCGTTGCTATCGGCCGCTTTGAATGCCGGAAAACGGGTCGTCATCCCGTACTGTGTGGCGGGCGATCGGCTTGAACTGTTTCGCATGGAGTCGCTCGACGAGTTGGCCGTGGGCACATTCGGCATCCTGGAACCGACCGACGCATGGCGGGATCGCGAAGACCGTCGCGTCGACCCCCTCGAGCTGGATCTGATCGTTGTGCCCGGCGTGGCGTTCGATCGTCGCGGCGGACGTGTGGGGCACGGCAGGGGATACTACGATCGGCTGCTACAGCAGGCCCGCCCGGATACTACGCTGGTTGCCCTGGCGTTCGAGTGCCAGTTGGTCGAGGAGGTTCCCATGCAACCGCACGACGTCTCCATGGACATGGTCGTCACCGAAACGGCCATTCATCCAAAAAAGTAGGGTGCGTCAGGACGCACCATGAGCAGATGTGGTGCGTCCAGACGCACCCTACTCACCGGCCGCGTGCATCGAGAAACGCTGCCAGCGACAGTGCCATTCGCGGCATGCCGGACGGTGTTTGCTCGAACTGGGCGGCAAAGGCGGCGAGCGTCTTTTCGGCCCGGTCGAGATACTCGGGTTTCTCCAGCACTGCGGCCAGGTAGACCAAATTACCGACCGTCACGGCATTGCCCGAGGGCAGCGCCGAGTCGACGGGGTCTTTGCTTCGGGCGATCAACTGTTCGTGATCGCTGGACGTGAAGAAGAATCCGCCGTACCGATCGTCCCAGAATCGTTCGATCTGCATCGCGGTCAGCCGGTCGGCCTCGTCGAGCCATCGCCGATCGTCGGTTGCCCGATACAGGGCGATCAGGCCGTCGGCGAGGAAGGCATAATCGTCCAAGTAGGCATTCAGTTGAGCCCGGCCTCCGGCAAAGGTCCGCAGCAACCGACCGTCTTCCGTGCGGAGATTCTCGAGGACGAAGGTCGCCGCTTTGACAGCCGCCGCCGTATAGCGAGGGTTCTCCAGTATGCGTCCTGCGTCGGCGAATCCCCGAATCATCAGGCCGTTCCATGCGGTCAGCACCTTGGTGTCGGTCAACGGTCGCTTTCGCTTTTCGCGCAGCGCGAGCAGTTTCTCATGGATCGGGGCCAGTTGCTCTCGAAGTTGGTCGCCGGTCAGCTTCCGCGACGAGGAAGTCTCTTCGAGCGGTTGCCGCAGCAGCAACACGACGTGGCCTTCGAAGTTTCCGTTCTCTTCTACGTCGTAAACATCCTTCAGCAGAGCCAGTTCGCCGGCCGTGAGATGTTCGGCCAATTCTGCATGATCCCAGACATAGTATCGCCCCTCTTCCGCGTCGGTCTCCGCATCGATGGCCGCGTAGAACCCTCCCTCGGGGCCGGTCATTTCACGCAAGACGAAGTCGAGCAACGCTTCGGTGACGTGGCGAAAGGCGCTTTGGCCGGTCAATCGATAGGCCTCGGCGTAAACGGTGGCCAACTGGCCGTTGTCGTAGAGCATCTTTTCGAAATGCGGGATGGCCCAAAAGCGATCGGTGCTGTAGCGATGGAACCCGCCGCCGACATGATCGACGATTCCGCCGGCCGCCATCCGCTCGAGCGTCGCGATCAGCATCGACTCAGCCGACGTCTTGTGGTCACGTGCCCCGTCCCTGGTCGCACGATCTCTGGCCGCACGGTCCAAGAGAAACAGCAGGTTCGAGGGCTCCGGAAACTTGGGAAGTCGCGAGTTGACCGCGCTGTAGCCGAAACCGCCGTGCTCGGGATCGAATCGCGCGACCAGCCCACGGAACGTGGCGTCGGCCAAGGTGGCGCTGAGTTGCTCCGCGGTCGGTTCGGGCTGTTGCTGCAATTGGCGTTTGACCATCGCGGCCAGCACTTTGCCGCTCTCGCGCATTTGCTTCGGATTCTCTTGCCACCGCTGCCTGACCATATCGAGCACGCCCACCAGCCCGGGCAACCCCCGCCGGTCGCGTGGCGGAAAGTAGGTGCCGCCCATCACCGGCTGGGCCTCGGGCGTGAGAAACATCGTCATCGGCCAGCCGCCCCCTTGCGGCGAGCGGGTCAGTTGGAAGTAGATCTGCAGCGCCGTCATGTAGATCTGATCGATGTCGGGCCGTTCCTCGCGATCCACCTTGATGCAAACGAAATGTTCGTTCAGCAGGGCCGCGATCTCTTCGTCCATGAACGATTCTCGTTCCATCACGTGGCACCAGTAGCAACTCGAATAGCCGACCGAGAGGAAGATCAGCTTGCCCTCGGCCTTCGCCTTAGCCAACGCCTCCTCACCCCACGGATACCAGTCGACCGGATTGTGGGCATGCATCAGCAGATACAGGCTGGTCTGATCGGCCAGATGGTTTGCCGGATATTCGGTTTCGACGGTCTGCTGCTGCGTTGGATCGGCATTGCCCATTGGGTTGTCCTTCGTGTCTTTGGCCTCGGCCGGCGTGTCGGTTCGCTGACACCCGAACACCGCGGCAAGGGGCACGATCGCCAGCAGCGACATGCCGATGATTCCGGTGTAGCCCATGATCGCATCCCCGTCGCTAGATTCGTGTCGGCAGAACGAACGGCCGACCGCTGACGGTTGAATTTTATGCCGGTGATGCCTGAGACAACCCCTCGGAACTGGCAGAATCCAGGGGGCAGGCGGTGGGGGGAGACGGTCGGCAACAAGAGGACACCGAAGAAACCGTGTGGCACGTCCCTGAGGAACGAAGGGCGTGGTGTTTCCTGGCCCCGATTGACAGCCTCATTCGACCACGAACGACTTCGTTTGACGCCCAGCCGAAGGCGCCGGTTTGAGTCGGACTCTTTGTCGATTGGAGCCGGCGCCTTCGGCTGGGCGTTAAACGAGAGCTCGATCCAACGCATTCTGCAGCGCGTCGGCCACGGTCCGCAGTGCCTTGATCCGCGCGTGCAGTTTGCAGTTGGCTTCGAGGATCGTCCAGGGCGCGTAGGTCGTGCTGGTATGTCGCAGCATATCGACGACGGCCACTTCGTATTGGTCGACCTTCTCGCGATTGCGCCAGTCCTCGTCGGTGATCTTCCACTGCTTCTGCGAGTCCTGCTTTCGGGCCTCGAAGCGGCGAAGCTGTTCCTCGCGATCGATCTGAAGCCAGAATTTGACCATGACCGTGCCGTAATCGACCAGTTGCCGCTCGAACTCGTTGATCTCGCGGAAGGATCGCTGCCAATCGTCCTTGCTACAGAAACCCTCGACCCGTTCGACCAGGACCCGACCGTACCAGGACCGGTCGAACAGGGTGATATGGCCCGCCTTGGGCACGTTCTTCCAGAATCGCCAGAGGTAATGGTGGGCCTTCTCTTCGTCGGTCGGCGCGCCGATGGGAACCACTTCGTAGCCGCGCGGATCGAGTCCCCGAGTGAGCCGCTTGATGTTGCCTCCCTTGCCCGCGGCATCCCAGCCCTCGTAGACGATCGCGGCCGGAATGCGAGCCACGTACAGATCGTGTTCCAGGTGGAAGAGACGCTGCTGAAGTTCGTCCAACTGCTCGTCATATTCCTCGCGAGAAAGCGATTGGCTCAAGTCGACCCGGTCCAGGAGCGTTTGCCCGCCGGTGGGCGAATCGGCCGGCACGGCCATCGGCTTCAGTTCGGTCTTCACGGCCGAGTCGCGTCGTGCCAGTTCGTCCTCGATGGCGCGGATGACGGTCTCGAACACCTTCACGCGGGCAAAGCGCCCTTGGGTCGCTTCAACCACGGTCCACGGCGCGTCGGCCGAGGCGGTTCGCTGCATCATCTCCTCGACCGCCTCGACCCACTCGTCGTACTTCTTGTTCTGCTTCCATTCGCTCTTGCCGACCTTCCAGGAAGTCGCCTTGTGCTTCTCGATCTGCTTGAATCGGCGTCGCTGTTCCTCGCGGCCGATATGGAGCCAGAACTTGACGATCACCACACCCGAGTCGGCCAACTGACGCTCGAACTGTTCGATCTCGGCGTAAGCCTGCTTCCAATGTCGCTTTCGGGTGAGACCTTCCATCCGCTCGAACAGCACACGGCCATACCAGGACCGGTCGAAGATGGCGATCTTGTCGGCCGGCGGCAGCTTCTGCCAGAACCGCCACATCCAGGGCCGATATTCTTCGTCGTCGGTCGGTGCGGAGATCGGATGCACCTTGAAACCGCGCGGGTCCAACGCCTGGGTCAGGCGATTGATCACCGTTCCCTTGCCGGCCGCATCCCATCCCTCGAACACGATGACAACCGGCACACCGGCCGCCCGGGCCGCGCGTTGGCACTCGCCCAACCGGTCCTCCAGTTCGTCGAAGACCCGTTTGTAGGCTTCTTTCGAGAGCTTCTTGTCCAGATCGATCAGTTCCAACATGCCGAGTCCTCGATAATGTCCGTGGGAAACGCCACTTTGGAAGTATAGGTCACCCCAGCGAGCAAGCTGGGCCTATTTTCAGCCGCCCGTCGCTCCTCTCGTCCAAGCCCCTCTCGTCCAAGCCCCTCCCGTCCAAGCCCACCGGCGGCGACCGGTGGGACCCGTGGAATTCAACCGGTGAACCTGTTCGGCACATCGTCCCACCGGTTGCCACCGGTGGGCTTGGACGAGTTCTGGAGGCAACGCGAATCGATTTCGGATGGTCGTATTGCAGGGCAACTACGCCGACTCCGGTTCTTCCCAATCCAGCGACCGGCCGACGGCCTTCTTCCAACGGGCGTGCAGCGATTGCCTTCGAGCCGGCGGCATCTCGGGCTCGAACTGTCGGTCCAAGACCCAATTGCCCACCACGTCGGCGACGTTCTGCCAATAGCCGACGGCCAAGCCTGCGAGATAGGCCGCCCCCAAGGCAGTCGTTTCGGCAACGACCGGACGCCGCACGCGCACGCCGAGCAAGTCGGCCTGGAACTGCATCAAGGCATTATTGAGCGACGCGCCGCCGTCGACTTTCAGCTCGCCCAACTCGATTCGGGCATCCTTCTGCATGGCCTCCAACAGATCGCACGTCTGGTAGGCCATCGATTCGACCGCGGCGCGGGCCAGGTGACCGGCCGTCGTGCCCCGCGTGATTCCCAGGATCGTGCCTCGGGCATACGGATCCCAGTACGGCGCTCCGAGCCCGACCAACGCCGGGACGAAGTAGACGCCTCCCGAGTCGGGTACCGTGGCAGCCAATTGCTCGACGTCGGACGAAGTGTTGATCAATCCCAGTCCGTCGCGGAGCCATTGGACGACGGCCCCGGCGATGAACACGGACCCCTCGAGGCAGTAGGTCACCTTTCCGTCGATCTCCCAGCCGATCGTCGTCAGCAACCGGTTCTGTGAAGGTACGGCCTGATCGCCCGTGTTCAAGAGCATGAAACAACCGGTCCCGTAGGTATTCTTGGCGCTGCCCGGCTCGAAGCAACCTTGGCCGAACGTGGCCGCCTGCTGATCGCCCGCGTCGCCGGCGATCGGTATCGGACCGCCGAACCACTGGGCGTCGGTCTCTCCATAAACTTCGCTGGACGACCGGACCTCGGGAAGCATCGCACGCGGGATGCCCAGAATCTCCAGCAGTTCGTCGTCCCAGTCGAGCGTGTGGATGTTGAACAGCAGCGTGCGACTGGCATTGCTGTAGTCGGTCACGTGCCGGGTACCGCGGGTCAGTTTCCAGATGAGCCACGTGTCGACCGTGCCGAAGAGGATCTCTCCGCGTTGGGCTCGATCTCGCAGCCCGTCGACCCGATCGAGAAGATGTCGGATCTTGGTGCCGGAGAAATAGGCGTCAACGACCAGTCCGGTCTTTCCGCGGAACGTCTCCTCCAGGCCGTCCGCCTTGAGCCGGTCGCAGATGTCGGCACTGGCTCGGCTCTGCCACACGACAGCGTTGGCCACGGCCTGTCCGGTCTTGCGATCCCAAAGAATCGTCGTTTCGCGTTGGTTCGTCACACCAATGGCTGCAATATCGCGGGCCGAGAGCGATGCCCGGGCAAGGGCTTCCCGCGCAACGGCCAGTTGCGACGACCAGATGGCCTCCGGATCGTGTTCGACCAGTCCCGGGGCGGGAAGGATCTGCTCGAATTCCTGTTGCGAGGACGAAACGGCTCGGCCGTCGTGGCCAAAAACAATGGCCCGACTCGATGTCGTTCCCTGGTCCAACGCGAGTACATACTTGGCCATGCAAGGATCTCCCGGGGCTTCCGTAGGGGTAGTTTACCGCCTACCGGGGGCTTCCACAAGCGGCATGGGCTGCGAACAGGAGATCTGCAAAGTCGCTCGGGTGGCACGTCCCTGAGGCACGAAGGGCGTGGCTTTTGCGGTATCGCCACGCCCTTCGTGCCTCAGGGACGTGCCACCCAGACATCTCCTTCACGAAAACCGACTTTGCAGTCCTCCTGGGCTTGCCGGACGGCCGATTGTCGGGTAGACCTGTGTGTTTGCCATGACGGGACTTCTGCTGAGAAACTGTGTTGAACCATGCCGAATCTGCCGAACGTCAAGCGATTCGTTACCCGAGGCGGCGTGCGTATCTACCGCATTCCGTGCCGCGTCTTCGAGTATCTTACCGCACGTGTCTACTTGCTGGTGGGGGCCGGCCCGCCGACGTTGATCGACACCGGCAGCGGACAGGGGCAATGTACGGACCAGATCTTCGCCGGGCTCGATGCCGTCCAAGAAGAGTTTGGCGAATCGGTTCGGCCCGAGGACATTCGACGTGTGTTGATTACCCACGGCCACGTCGACCATGTGGGCGGGCTATGGCAGTTGCGAGATCGGATCGACGCCGAAGTGGGTATCCACCGGTTGGATTGCCGGGCACTGATCGCGGCCGAAGAGCGGGCCGTCGTCGGCAAGCGACGGATGCACAACTTCTTGAAAGCAACCGGTGTCGAATCCACGCATTTGGCAACCCTGATAGGCATCACGCGATACGATCGCGTCAAGCAACCGCCCGTGCCGGTGGGGATCGCACTGGAAGACGGCGGACAACTCGACGGTGTGCGGTTCGTCTACACGCCCGGCCATGCGCCGGGACACGTTTGCATGCTCATCGACGACGTGCTGCTCTGCGGCGACCATGTCCTGGCCCGAACCCTGCCGCAACAATGGCCCGAGAGCGTGATTCCCAATACGGGCTTGGCTAATTATCTCGAATCCCTCGACAAGATCCGCCGCATCGACGGCATCGATCTGGCCTTGGCCGCCCACGAGCCGGTCATTCACGACGTCTACAAACGGATCGATACGATTCGGGCTAGCCAGATGCGAAGGCTCGACCGGCTCGTCGATATCCTGCAGAATGCCGACGCTCCCCTTGCGATCAGTCGGATCGCCAAGGCGATGTACGTTCGGGCGACCGGCTTTCGTGAGATCTTGGCGCTATGCGACGTCGGGGCCCGGGTTGAGTACCTTCACCAACGCGGAGAACTCGTGATCGCCAACCTCGACGAGATCGAGTCGCAGGAGAACCCCGTCTGCCGATACGTCGTCGCCTGATCGAGTTGGATTATGGAATACAAGAACTCATCGACAGAGGATAACAACAGGAATCGAGCCGCTCTGTTGCTCGGTCCGACGGGGGCCGGCAAGACGCCCTTGGGCCGGTTGATCGAGCAGCGAGGGCTGTGGGGAGTACGTTGCCTGCATTTCGATTTCGGCGACAACCTGCGCGAAGTGGTGCGTCGCAATCGGCCCGACGATAGTCCTGAACGGGTGAGCAGCAAGCTGGCGATCTTTCGCGAAAGAACGACCCCCCTGCTGCAACACTATCGCCCCACGGGCGCCCGGGTGGTAACGATTGAAACAACCCCCACGATGACACCCGAACAGATGTGGGAAGCCGTCGAGCGAAGACGGTTTGCGGTTTGATTTTTTCCCAGGGCGTTGGTAAACTGACTAGAGTATGGGGCGTGCCTGCCTGTGTAGGGGGGGGCCCGTGGACCTGGGGTTGGATAATGGCCATTGACTCGGCGAAAGAGTTCTTTGCCGTTCTGGAAAAGAGCAAGCTGCTCGACGACAAGCAGTTGGCCGATGCGCAAAAAGACACGGCCGATTGCGAGAACCCGACTGAGAGCGCGCGCACTCTGGTCCGGCAAGGCGTCGTGACCCGTTGGCAGGCGGGGCAGCTCTTGGCCGGCCGCAGCACCTTCTTCCTCGGCAAGTACAAGCTGATCGAACTGCTCGGCCGCGGCGGCATGGGGAACGTGTTCCTCGCGCAACACATCACGATGAACCGCCGCGTCGCTCTGAAGATCATCGCGAAGCGGATCGGCAAGGACCGCGCCTCGCTCGAACGGTTCTTCGCCGAGGCACGCGCCATCGCCGGGCTCGACCATCCGAACATCGTCCAGGCCTACAGCGTCGATAACGAAGGCGATCGTCACTACATCGTCATGGAGTTTATCGACGGGCGCAACCTCAGCCAGATCGTCGAAGAGGACGGTCCGCTGGACTTCGCTCGGGCAGCCGACTACATACAGCAGGCCGCCGACGGTTTGGCCCACGCCCACGATCGCAATATGATCCATTGCGATATCAAGCCCTCGAACCTGCTGGTCAACGAACAGGGCACGGTGAAGATTCTCGACATGGGGCTGGCTCGCCTCGGCAGCGATCATGGCAGCGATAATGGCAGCAATAATGGCAGCGCTCATTACGGTGGCGAGAACGCCGGCGAAGACCAGTCCGACGAGCACATTCTCGGGTCGGTCGACTACTTGGCCCCCGAACAGGCCCTGAAGACCGCCGACTTCGACCATCGGGCCGATCTTTATTCGCTCGGATGCACGCTCCACTTCCTCCTCACCGGAAAGCCGCCGTTCGACAAAGGGCTCCTGCACGAACGATTGATGAAGCATCAGACGCAAGAGCCGCCGAGCATCCTCGAGCAGCGAGCCGATACGCCGACGGAACTCGTCGACCTCTGCCAGCGGATGATGGCCAAAAAGGCCGACGAGAGGCCGCAGTCGGCCACCGAAATCAGCGAGACCTTGGCCAAGTGGCGTTCGCCGTTGTTGACCGCCAAACCGGCCGCTCCTCGAATCAAGCCGGCCTCGGGCGTTGACGACTCGGCCGCTACGGTCCTCCCGTCGATCAATGTCGATGTGCAGCCGAAGGCAAAACCGACGTCGGCAAAACCCACGTCGGCAAAACCCACGCCGGCAGTCGCCGCAACAGGGCAGGAGAAACAAGCGACCGGCGCGAAGGGTTTCCTCGCGACAAAGCAGCAAAAACTGATCGCCGCGGCAGCCGGCACAGTCGTGGCCGTGTTGCTGCTGGCGGTGACGATCGCGATGATCGTCGGCTCGGACCCCAAGTCCGACGACGACTCCCACGCACGGACCGAGCAGACCGAGACGACCGATGGTGGTGACGGTCTGATCGAGGAACCGTCTGTCGAGGATGAGCTGGAAGATTTCGACCGCCCGGACATCGTTGCCACCGCGAGGGCGGAAGACCCCGATTTGGACATCGAGCCGGGAGAATCCGCGGACCCTGAAGAGGAGCAACCTGAGGAGCCGGAACCGCGCGGGGACCCTTTGCCCGAAGAAGCCGAGAAACCGGCGGAACCAGCGGTCGTCGTGGAACCGGGCGACGATCCGAACGAAACGCCTGAACCCGAGCAGCCGGACCAGCCGAAACCGGACCCCGAAACGCCGAAACCCGACCCGCCGAAACCGAAAGACCCGCTGCGCGACCTCGTTGAGTCGATCGATTTGCCGGTGGTGGGAATCGGCGATTCGCAGCCGGCAAGCATGGCTCCGATCTCGCTGGGAAAACTGCACGTCGAAGAGGAACAACCGGTCGACGTCGAACTGATCGGCGGCGACAACGCCATCAAGGGGAGTCGCCTCTTCACGCTCCATCGCGAAGAGAACGGCACCGGTTGGCTCATCAGCCTCGACTCGCCGACCCGGTCGGGCGACCCGCCGCCGGGCATCCCCGTGGCACGTGTCCGGCTCGACGGGCAGGCGCTTGCACTCGAGTTTATCGAAGGCGAAGAACTGATTCGAGCCAATCATCTGCGGAATTGCGCGCTGCGGATTCGCGTCGACGGCAAACCGCACACGGTTTCGTTGGGCACGGCCCAACCGGCCGAACCGCTCGTTGTCAATCTGGATACGGCAACCGCACGCGTCATAGTGCCGGCCGACTGGTTGCCCGAGACCGACTCGCTCCGGCTGCAAATCACCGAACTCGAAGGTCCTTTCTCCAAGCACACTTTCGAGCAGACCGACACGGCCCCGATGAAGGAGAAGGTCCTGATCGTACTCGCCGACGTGAAGCTGCCGACCGTAACAATGGCAACGTCCTTCGACGTCACATCTCGCTCCATCAAGGTCGAACTGGCTGCCATGTTTCAGTTCGGCGAGGAAGCACCGCGACCGCTGAGGGCCAGGGACGCCGCCCAGATGACAAACCAAGCACTTGCACAGCATCAGCAACTCCAGTTCGGGCTCAACGCGATTCCCGGCAAGGACAAGCAACGTCGCCAACTCGTCGAAAGCCAGCTGAAAGCAATCGGAGCCGTCATCGAGAAACTCCAGAACCTGGGGCACTTCTATCAGACGATTCACAACACGGGCAAGGTCCATTTTCGCCTGTTCTCGGTCGTCGACGACCAGGAGATCGACCTCTTTCAGACGAAGGCACCCTAGCCGGCATTTATGTAATCAGGAAAAAAGGGAAAGGGGGAAAAGGGAAAGAAGTAAACTAAAACTCGTCTTCCCGTTTTCCCCCATTTCCCTTTTTCCCGATCGTTCAATTCCGTGGACGGCTAAACAGTTGCGAAGAAAGAAAGCTTGTGAGGAAGGAATGCAACGTCTTCTGACTGCCGCTCTCCTGCTCGCTCTGCCGATGGTTGCGCATGCCGAACCGGAAGCGAGTTGGCATGGAAAGCCGGCCCAGCATTGGATCGACCAACTCTCGTCCGACCAGGTGCAGACGCGCTGGTACGCGACGTATGCCTTGGGACAGATCGGCGCAGAGATGAACAGCGAGGGGACAGACGAAACGGTCGACTTGTCCGCGGCGGTCGGGCCGCTCACCGAGATCTTGGCCGATCCCGACCGTATCCAGCTCGAGTACGTTCGCGGCGGCGCCGCATGGGCCTTGGGACGGATCGGCCCGATGTCGCTCGATGAGGCGGCGACGCGGAACGTCGTTCGGCGGTTGATCGAAGCCCTGGACTCCCAACTCGTCTCCGTGCGCCGCAATGCGCCGATCGCTCTGGGGAATTTCGGCGAAGCGGCTGACCCGGCCGTCGACCGACTGGTTGGATTGCTTGGCGACGACGATGCCGTGGTTCGGGTCAACGGGGCCGTCGCGCTCTGGAAGATCCGGCGGCATTCCCGTGCAGTACCCACCTTGGCCCAGATGGCACGCGGCGGCGATGCCACGGCGGCCTTCGAGGCGATCGAAGCTCTGGGACATATCGGCCCCGACTCGGACGCCGT
>JAZFUB010000083.1:0-4897 GCA_036447015.1 Thermoguttaceae bacterium
GGACGCGACGGTCGAGAGACTGGCCGACTGGACCGAGCGTCATCAGGAGTTGGTGGTACCCGAAGTCGAGCTTGGCCGACACGACGAGACGCGCGTGCCGGCGGAGCTGCTCACCGTCACCCGAATTCCACAAGCCCATACTCCTCTCGAGGAACAGCAACGGCCGTGAGTTTCCACCAGCTAATCCAGAATCTGCTCGATGATACGTTGGGTGCCGCCGGCCAGGTAGGCTCGCTGGCGGCGTTCGCGCCGGAGCTGATCGTCTGTGCCACGATCGTCGTATTGCTCCTGGCGAGAATGCTCCTGCCGGGTGTGAAAAACAGTGCGTATTACATCGCCATGCTGGGCACGGGTATTGCGTTGCTGGCAGCCGTTCCCGACGGACAGTTGGGCGATGTGAGCTCTGAGCCGATCTTCACCGGCCTGTTGGTTTTCGATGCGTTCTCGATCTACATGCGGTGTTTGCTGTTGTTCTTCGTACTGATTTTCACCGGCTTCACGCAAGTCTCGGGGATTCCCGATCGCGAGGATGCGACCGAGTTCTTCGTGCTCGTGCTGGGGGCCACGCTGGGCATGTGCCTGATGATCTCGGCCAACCACATGCTGATCGTCTTCCTGGGCGTCGAGATGGCAAGCGTGCCGTCCTACGTGTTGGCCGGGCTGTTGCGCCACCGACGCCAAAGCAGTGAAGCCGCCTTGAAATATGCCGTCTTCGGGGCGGGGGCCGCCGGTGTGATGCTCTATGGCATCAGCCTGCTGGTCGGCGTGCTCGGCTCGGCCCATTTGCCCACGATGGCCTTCCAATTGGCCCGGATGCTCGACACCGGAACGCTCGGCGATCAGGGCATGGTGTTGGCCCTGGGTGGATTGATGCTGATGGCCGGGCTGGGCTTCAAGCTTTCGGCCGTCCCGTTCCACTTTTGGGCACCCGACGTGTTCGAAGGCGCCACGGCCGAAGTGGCCGCGTTTCTGTCGATCGCCTCGAAAGCGGCCGCGTTGACACTGCTTATACGGCTCGCGATCGGGTTTGGGTCCGTCGACGCGAATCTCGAAGAGGCTTACGTGCAGCAGACCGCGACCGCCACCGTTTCGGCAGGCGTTGCGCCCGAGCAGAACCACGATCATGAGGCGACCGACGTACCGACGTCCGATGTCGACCGTGCGAACAGGCCGTTGCTGGCCGCGCTGAGCCCCGTTCGGAAATACATCGTCGGCCTGATCGGTCTGCTTGCGGCGATCACCTGCACGTTCGGCAATCTGGCCGCCTATGGGCAGACGAACATGAAGCGTCTGTTGGCCTATTCGACCATTGCCCACGCGGGCTACATGATGATGCCGGTCGCTGCCGCGGTGGCGATGATCGACAGCAACCCGACCGGGGCCCAAGATGCGATTGCCTCGGTCGTGATGTACTTGACCGTCTATCTGTTCATGAATCTGGGCGTCTTCGCGGCGGTCGCCTTCCTTCGCAACGCGATCGGGAGCGAATCGATTTCCGACTATGCCGGGCTGGTGCGAAAATCGCCCGGACTGACAGTTTGCGTGGCGACGCTTCTGTTCAGCCTGATCGGCCTGCCGCCGATGGCCGGTTTTGCGGCCAAGTTCGCCGCGTTCGCTTCGCTGGCCGACGCCGGTCTGATCCTGTTGCTGGTCGTCGGTGGATTGAACACGGTGCTGAGCCTGTTCTACTATCTGCGTGTGGTCCGCGTCATGATTCTGTTGCCGGAACGCGAAGGACGCCCCGCGCCGCAGATCCCTCTGTCGTCGGTCCCCGGTGCGTTCTGTGCAGCGTTGACGTTGCCGATGATCCTGTTGTTCCTTTTGTGGGGTGGCATGTTCGAGATGGCCCGGGCCGCTGCCACCTTCGTTCTCTTCTAATTGCAGGAATGCCTCGGATGAATCAAGCCGAAGTCGTCGACCCATTGGGCCGCCTGTTGCAGACGCTTTGTCGCTCGCTGCCGATGTACCTGCAAGAGGCACGGCCATGGACTCGACACGACGATGAGCCGATCAAGGCGGCTCTGGAGTGCCTGGCATCCGATCAGCAGACGCTGGCCCATCGCGTAGCCGATGCGATCGTCGGGCAGGGCGGCCGGCCCGATCCGGGGTGCTTTCCCCTGGAGTTCGCGGGGATCAACGATCTGTCGATCGATTTCCTCCTGCAAAGAGCGGCCCAGCATCAGCAGCGGGACGTGGCAACGATCAAGCGGTGCGTCGACGAGTTGGCCGAAGTGCCGTTGTTGCGATCCCTCGCCGAAGAGATCCACGGCAACGCCCAAGGACACCTTGATGTTCTCGAAGGGTTGCTGGCAAGCGAAAAGGCGAGTGGGACCTCGGGCTGAGGTTGTAGCGGCCCTTTGGTTCACCGGTCCCACCCGTCGCCGCGGGTGGGCTTGGGTGTGTTTGATTCGAAGTTCCTCATTCCCTCATATCTTTTCCGCTATGTTCGACACCCACACGCACCTCGACCAGGAAGAGTTCGACGCGGATCGTCAGGCCGTCATCGATCGAGCAACGCAGGCCGGCGTGGAAGCGATCCTTTGCGCCGCAGTCTCGGCCGATTCGAGCGATGCAAGCGTTCGGATCGCTGCGTCGAACCCGAAAGTTTACGCTGCCGTGGGCATCCAACCAAACTGCTGTGGGGAGGCGGCACCCGACGACTGGGATCGGATCGTACGCTTGGTCGATCAACCGAAAGTGGTCGCCCTGGGAGAAACGGGCCTGGATCGCCATTGGGACTTCACGCCCTTCGATCTGCAACAGGATTACTTCGACCGGCATCTGCGTTTGGCCGCCGAGCACGATCTGCCGGTCATCATTCACTGTCGCGAGGCCGAAGAGGATCTGATGCCGATGCTCCGCGAGGCGGCGGCCCGGCGACCGCTACGGGGAGTGCTGCACGCCTTCAGCGGGGACGAAGCGATGGCGGCCGAGTGCCTTCGCTTGGGCCTGCACGTGAGTTTTGCCGGCATGGTCACGTATCGCAACAAGAAGTTCGCCACGCTCCGCGCCGCGGCGGCAACCATCCCGAACGACCGTCTCTTGACCGAAACCGACAGCCCATACCTGGTCCCCCATCCGCTGAGAGGCAAGCAGCGACGAAACGAGCCGGCCGAAATCGTTCACACGGTCCGCTGTCTGGCGGAGTTGCGCGGAGTCGATCCAGCGCAACTGGCCGCCACGACCACGGCCAATGCTCGCCGGTTGTTTCGGATCGACTGAGCCATCGTTTCCGGTCCGGGCCGACATGACCGGCTCCATTCTCGCCCGAGCAATGCACGGCGGAGTACCGACAATCCGTTGGGGGGGGTGACGCGATGCGTATAATTTGATGGTAGGGAAATCTCACGCCATTCACGATAGTTCCACTTGAAAACACGAGCCAACTCCGGAGGTCGCACGATGGTCAAGACCGAAAGTACTATGCTTCCGTTGGGCACACCGGCGCCCGATTTCTCGTTGCCGGATCCTCATGGCAAGAGCGTGTCGCTTTCCGATTTCGGCAACGCGCCTGTCCTGACGGTCGTCTTCATGTGCAACCACTGTCCTTTCGTAAAGCATCTTGCCGCGGGCCTGGCCGAACTTGCCCGTGAATATCAGTTGCGTGGAGCGGCCTTCGTCGGGATCAACTCGAACGACGTAGATAACTATCCCGACGATAGCCCCCAGAAGATGGCCGAGGAAATCGAACGGCGCGGCTACACGTTCCCATACCTTTATGACGAGAACCAAGCAGTCGCCAAGGCGTACCGTGCCGCCTGCACACCCGATTTCTACGTCTTCGACCAAGACCGCAACCTGGTCTATCGAGGACAGATGGATTCCAGCCGCCCTGACAGCGGCATCGCAGTGACCGGCGAGGATCTGCGTGCCGCATTGGATGCTGCCCTTGCCGGCGAACCGGCGCCGGAAGCTCAACGGCCCAGCATCGGATGCAACATCAAGTGGAAGGAAGGCAACGAGCCGGACTATTAGTCGACGAATTCCGGGACGACCAACGTTGGAATCACGCCGGCGTCATAGCCTTGGGCGAGCAACTGTCGAACGGCCTCGCGACCTCGGTCGCCGAAATCGAGTGTCCAGTCGTTGACGTACATCCCGACGAACTCGTCGGCCATGGAACGATCCAACCCTCGCCCGAACCCGAGCGCATAGGTCAGCGCGTCCTCGCGGTGTTCGAGCCCGAAGCGAATGCTCTGAAACAGTAACCGATGGACGTCGCGGATCGCCTCGGGGCCGAGGTCCTTGCGGATGGCGTTCGCCCCCAGAGGCAACGGCAGCCCGGTCTGCTCGAACCACCACTGGCCCGTGTCGAGGATCAGTTTCAGATCCTGCTTGGCGTAGGTGAGTTGCCCCTCGTGGATGATCAACCCGGCGTCGACGGAGTTGCCCTGATACTCACCGGCGGCAACGACGTCGAGCACCTCGTCGAAGGGGACGACCACGTGTGCGAAGTCGACGCGCAGGCACATCCGCAGGGCCAGGTAGGCGGTCGTCAGCGTCCCGGGCACGGCGATCGTCGCCTCCTTGAGACTTTCGACCGAGACGGCCTCTCGCGCGACGACCATGGGTCCGTAGCGATCGCCCATGCTCGCCCCACAGGAACAGAGCATGTAACGGTCGGTCAGATGGGCGTAGGCGTGAAGGCTGACGGCCGTCAATTCCAGTTCGCCCGAGAATGCCCGACGATTGAGCGTTTCGATGTCGACCAGTTCATGCTCGAACCGGTAGTTGCCCGTATCGATCTTGCCCTTTGCCAGCGCATAGAACATGAATGCGTCGTCGGGGTCGGGACTATGGCCGACGCGGACCAGTTGTTTGGTATCGCTCACGAAATCCAACCTCCCATGTTGGATCGCATTCTACGGCAGCGGATGAGAGGCGCCAAGCCCTTGCC
>JAZFUB010000084.1:0-4659 GCA_036447015.1 Thermoguttaceae bacterium
CACCGATCCGCTGCATGTAGGGATAGGCACGTCGTACCCGAGCTCGCCGCTCGGCGTCGATGGGAATCGGCATGGGCCGAAACGCTTCGACCGTTCGTCCTTCGATGGCTCCTTCCTCCGGAAGACATTGCGTTGGTTTGCCTTCTTCGGCCGTCCTCTGCTCCCAAGCAGTCATCTCGATTCCGGTGACAAGAATCGATTGTGGCTCTGAATCCTCGTCAGACACCATGCTGCAAGTCCAAGCGATTTGCCGCCGATGGGAATGTTTGGTGAGCAGGTGGCCTTGGAACTCGGCCGAAGTCTTGCCCGCGAAAAGTTCTTTGCGGAGGCGTTGAAACGCTTCCACTTCCTCGGGAACGGCCAGGAAGTCCCAAATCGGACGTCCCTTCACTTCGTCGCCGAGAAAACCGGACACGCGCTCGCAGGTCGGATTGATCCGAACGACTTGCCATTGGGTGTCGAGCACCAACACGAGCGCGTCGACGCCCTGGAACATGCCTTCCGTAAGGCGACGCTCCTGGGCAAGCGACGCTTCGGCCCGGCATCGGGCGATCGTGCCGGCGACGAGATGGCCGATGGCTTCCGCGAATGCCGCGTCTTCCATTCCGAACTGGCTCGCCCGGCGACTACCGGCGAGCAGAACGCCGAAGGATCGGTCATTCACGTTCAACGGCACGGCCAAGACACTTCGGAGGCGTTGGCTGCGAAGGATCGAATCCGTGAATCGCCGTTCGGCGGGTAGATCCGACACAACGACCGGATGCCCCTGGGCAATTGCGAATCCGGCCAACGAATCGGTTGCTTCGGCCGTCGTGTTGCCGTCCGTTCGGCTCGAAGCGGGATCTTTCGGCGTCCATTGCACGTGCAACGCCTGCCCGTCCGGCGAGAACTCGGCCGTACCGCTGCCGTCGGCATCGAACATTTCGGCCAAGAGGGCTGCGGCGTCTTGCATCTGGCTGACAGGTTCCGACGACGTGGCCGCTTGGCGTCCCAATGCAACCAAAACCTGCTGCTGTTTCAGTAGATCGCGGTCGGCGTGCCCCTCGGCGGCCGGCGTCGCGGCCGGCGGGACGGATGCGGAGACATCGTTCGTAAGATCCCGGCCTGCAAGATCGGGCTGTCCGGTTGTGTTGCTCATTGCTCGATGTCCGACGCGTCGGAGGGGCTCTTGTATTCGAAACGGATTTTATCAGAGCGGAACATGCTTCTCCTTCAATGACAGATTCGGAGGCACGACCGGCGTGGGAAACTGGCCCTCGCACAAGAACGTCCGATTGCGGCCGTAACGCTTTGCCTCTTTCAGCGTCGTCCTCAGTCTCTCCAGCAAGGTGGCCGACGTGTCGTCGGGCTCGGCCATGGCCACGCTGCAACTGACAGTCACCGCGACATCTTGATCGCGGTACTGGAATCGCGTGACGTCGATGATCTGTCTTGCCCGCTCTGCCACATTGGTCGCTGTACGCGTATCGGCATCCGGCAGGAGGACGAAGAACTGCTGTCCGGCGACTCGAGCCAAGACGCTTCCTTCGCCAAGGTCTTCGGATCGGATCGCCTGCGCCACCGTCGCCAGAGTTCGGTCTCCCACGGCACGTCCGTGTTCTTCGTTGATCCGGCCGAACTGGTCCAGGTCGATCAGCACGCCACAGAACTGCCGGGACCGGTCGGAATCCTTCTGCCACAAATCCGCCAGCGCCGATTCCAAACCGGCCCGAGTTTGCGTCTCCGTAAGCGGGTCAATATGGGCAAACGCATCGAGATCGTCCAGGCGGTTCTCGCTTTGGGCAATCCGGAGCAAAGCCTCGTCGAGCTCGTCACGCAATTGATCGTTGACATTCATCAGTTTGCCGGTTTCGTGGAGCATCTGGCGGTGCCCCTCTTCGAGTCCGGCCTCATAATCGATCGCGTCGACCGCCTCGTTGGTACTTGCAATCTGTTCGTCCTGCTGCTGCGTAACCGTCTGCAATCGCTCGCGAATGCCGTCGAACTGCGGATCCGACTGATGGAGTTCCTCGAAGCTGTCGTGTTGTTGGTTGCGCTCGGTGATGTATTGTTCCGTGGCTTCCCTCAGAGAGCCGAGGACCTGTTCGATCGCGGCCGCTTCGAGTGGATCCGTGGCGCTGCGCAGGCCGCTATCCGCTTGCTTCAACTCCTCATGATATTGCGAGACGTCGTTGCGGAACTCTTCGACACACGTTTCGGCGGCACTCTTCTCCGGTTCCTGCTCCACATCCGGTTCCTGTTTCACATCCGATTCCTGCTCCACATCAGTCTCGGCAGTGCGGTCTTCGGTCGGCTCGTCGCCGGGCGAGTCGCCACCGTCCTTGGCCTCTTCTTCCGCTTGCGTGCCGGTTTCGGCAATTCCGAGAGCCTCATCGAGAGATTCGTCGGTCAAGTCTTCCAACGCTCCATCGATCGATGCATCCACGTCCGACGATTCCGTGTCGAGCAATTCATCCCAGAGCGCTTCCCCGTCGGACGAGTCATCCGAGGGTGATGCCGCGTCGGGCGATGTCTCGGCAGTAGTGTCTCCGGGGGCCTCCGATGTTTCAGCTTCCGCTGTTTCGATCTCCTGCGCTTGGTCGAACTTCCACGGATCGTCCGCGCTGATCATAGCCCGGTATTGCCGGCCGATGTACGCAGCCATTGCGAACCCGACACCCAAGTTCAATACGGCGATGACAAGAATGTAGAAGACCACGATTTCGCTCTCTGCTGACGTTCATCGATACCGACGTCCGGCCGGCATCTCTTTGACCGCTAAGCATCGACGTGGGGTCTATGCCAACCGGCGGGCGTCACTGCTCGCAACGAAGCCACGGTTGCGGCGTTACTACGAACTATACGTCAAGACGTATGATCAAGAGGCGTGATCCGAGGAACATCCGCTTAAGAGGTGACGGTTGTGAGGGTTATGCGGGTCGGCACAAGGCGTCCCCTACCAATTCAACTCGGATGCCTCTTCCCAATGCTCGTAAAGCGTTCTGAGCGATGTTTCCTGCTCGCTGATTTCGGCCATGATCGAGCGAACTCGCTCTCCGTCGCGATGCGTTTCTCCCGAAGCGAGCTGCTGTTGCAGATCCTTCAGCGACGACTCGAGTTGAAAGATGTCCTTCTCCAGGTCCAACACCTTTCGATAGGGGAAGCGGCGTGTCTTTCGAGACTTGCCGTCCTTCTTGGAGCGATTGGGGGCAGAAGCCTTTGCTGCGGATGCGTCCCCCTTGGCCGGTGTTTCCGCCTTCTGCAGCGTCTTCATGCGCTGGTACGTCTGGTAGTTTCCTTCGACGATTCGGACCCGATCGGGCTCGACGACCAACAAGTGATCGGCCACCCGATCGACGAAGAAACGGTCGTGGCTGACGAACAGGACGGTTCCGTCGAACTCGGCCAACGTGCGTTCCAGTGCGTCGCGTGCCCAGAGATCGAGATGGTTGGTCGGTTCGTCGAGCACGAGAAAATTGGCGTCGGCCGCTGCCAACCGCGCCAGGGCCGTGCGGCACTGCTCGCCACCGCTGAGGCTACTGACCTGTTGAAACACCGTATCGCCGGTCAGGCCGAACCGTGCCAGCAGGTTGCGCCGCTGTAGCTCGTTGAACTCTTTCTTCGGAGGGCGAATGGCCTCGACGGCCTGGGTGTCCCGGTCGAGTTCGTCCAACTGCTGGTCGAAGTAGCCGATCTGAACGCCCGCGCCGAGTTGCACGTTTCCCGAGTCCGGTTCGACCGACCCCAGCAGACAACGCAACAACGTCGTCTTGCCGCAGCCGTTGGGACCCAACAGCCCCCATCGCTGTCCGCGGGTGATTTCGATGTCGACGTCCTCGAACAGCGGTTGCTCGTACGCCTTGGCCAGCCGTTTGGCCCGCAACACCATGTCGCCGCAGCGTGTTGCCTTCGGAAAACCCATCACCGGCGCGACGATCTCGCGAGGCTGCTCGACCGGTTCCGCTTCCATGCGTGCGAGTTTCTTGCGGCGATCTTCGGCCTGGGCACTCTTCATTCCGTAGGCGTTGCGCCGGATGAACTCCTTGGCCTTGGCGATGTCGGTCTGCTGCCGCTCGTAGGTGCGGCGTTGGACCAGCAGTCGCTCGTCCTTCTGCTGCCAATAGGCCGAGAAATTGCCCGGATAGCTGTCGACCGTGCCGCGAAACAATTCGAGCGTGCGCGTGGTGACCTTGTCGAGGAAGTAGCGATCGTGGCTCACAACGATGACGGCCGCCGAGCTTGCCAGCAGAAAGTCCTCCAACCATTCGGTGGCTTCGATGTCCAAATGATTCGACGGCTCGTCCAACAGCATCAAGTTCGGTTCGGCCAGCAGTAGCTTGGCAAGCATCAAACGGTTCTGCTCGCCACCGCTGAGCGAATCGGCCGGCTGATCGAACGACTCCTTACGGAACCCGAGCCCCTGCAACACGCGTTCGATCTTGTGATCCAGGTTGTAGGCGTCCCGGTGGTGAAGTTCGTGCTGAAGGTGATCGAATCGAGCGGCCAGCCGATCGTGTTCGGCCGGATCCGTGGTCTTGCCGATCTCCTCGGCCACTTCGAGCGACTCCTGCTGTAGATCGAGCAGGTCGGCCAAGGCGTCGGCCGCCTCGTCGTGCAGCGAACGCCCGGGCTGGAGCATCGGCTGCTGTTCGAGAAAACCGATGTGCGTCGACGCTCGGG
>JAZFUB010000085.1:0-4846 GCA_036447015.1 Thermoguttaceae bacterium
AGAAAAATGAAGGGAAGAATGATGACTCGTAGCAACCCCCCGCTTCACAAGGTCAGTTCCCTCTCCATCATTTATCTTTCTGTCCCCCATCTTTCTGTCCGCGTTGCTCGCCGACGACTCGTTCATCTGCATGGCCCGTGACGACGACATGCCTGAGAGAACCTGACTTTCAATCCCGCAAACCGCTCCCAATTCACCCACAGAGTCTCCGAAAGAGCCGTAAAGACGGGCTGCCAAGCGCCCAAGGAATAGGATACCATATTGGGCACCAGTCAACGATACGATGCGGAGCCGCCGTGTGATGAAAATCCTTGCACTCGAACCCTATTGCGGAGGGAGCCACAAGGCGCTGCTCGACGGGATTCAAGACCAGAGCCGTCACGAGTGGACCGTGCTCGGGTTGCCGGCCCATAAGTGGAAATGGCGGATGCGTCATGGGGCCGTCACGTTGGCTCAGCGGGCAAATCGCCGCAGAACCGACGGCCAGTCGTGGGACGCCCTGTTCTGTTGCGACATGCTCAATCTGGCTGAACTGCGGGGTCTGGCTCACGAGTCGATCCGCCGGTTGCCCTCGGTCGTCTATTTTCACGAGAATCAACTCACCTATCCGGTCCGGCACGAAGACCAGCGTGATCTGCACTTCGCCCTGACGAACTGGACGACGGCCCTGGCAGCCGACGAGGTCTGGTTCAACTCGGCCTTCCATCGCGACAGCTTTCTCGAGGCGTTGGCCGAATTGCTGATGCGGATGCCCGACCATCGACATATCGAGAGCGTGGCCGAAATCCGAGCGAAATCATCGATCCAACCGCCGCCGATCGACCGCCGCGCACCACGCGGCCCACGGGCAGACGGCCCGCTGCGTATTCTCTGGGTGGCCCGATGGGAACACGACAAAAACCCTCAGACACTGTTCGAGGCGCTGGAGATTCTGGCCGCACGCAACGTCGACTTTCGCATCAGTGTGATCGGCGAACAGTTTCGCGAGATTCCACCGGTGTTCGAGTCGGCCAAAGAGCGGTTTGCCCAGCATATCGACCGCTGGGGTTACCAGAAGAGCCGGAGCGAGTACGAAGCGGCCCTCGGTGAGGCCGACGTGGTCGTTTCCACCGCGATCCACGAATTCTTCGGGATCTCGGTGGTCGAGGCCATCGCGGCGGGTGCTTATCCTCTATTACCCCAACGTCTTGCCTATCCGGAAATCCTGGCGCCGCTTGGTCCCGACGCAGACAAGTTCTTCTACGATGGTCATGCCGAAACGTTGGCCGATCGCTTGGAAACGTTGGCTCGGCGGGTGGATCCCGAGCATTGCTCACCGGCGGATTTGTGGCAGGGCGATCCGGCGGAAGCGATCCGGTCGGTCGATCGTTTCGATCGGCCGCATCGCGTCCGAGAGATCGACGAGCGGTTCGAGACACTCGGGGCAACGAAGAAACCGTAGCGGCACGTCGCTCGACCACACAATCCGAGCCGTAGTCCCCACATCGTTCAACGTAACCCGAACGACTTAATACATGCCACCCACCAATGTCCTCTAGAAAAAAGGCCAACTTTGCAGTTCTCCTGCGTATCAGGCCCTTGTCGGCGGTGAAGCAATATGCTAGCATCATCTTCGGGTTGGTTTATCCGGGGCGGACGCCGGGGCCAAGGAGATCTCTGCGTCCTTCGGATGGTAAAGAGAGTTTCCCCGTTTGAACCGAAGTGCCCTGCAATGCGGTAAGACTAACGCCAGAAGGCGTTTGCGATAAAGTGGGCAAGCCGCAAGAATGGAAATCAAGGAGGGAAGCCATGTTGGTTCTCTCGCGCGACTGCGACACAGCGATCCGTATTGGAACGGATGTCAAGGTTAAGGTTCTGTCGATTCGAAAGAATCGTGTCAAGTTGGGCATCGAGGCGCCGCGAGACGTGCGCGTCTGGCGAGACGAACTGGCCCCGGAGCCCGATCGCACCCCGAAAACCGATCCCTGCGGCAACGACCACTTCCCCATCCTCGTCGTCGAGGACGACCCGGACCATGCCGAACTGATTGGCAAAGTCCTCTCGGATTGCCAAGTTCGCAACGTCATGCATGTGGCAACGGGCACTGCTGCCATCGAATCGCTCAGCGCCAATGGAGCGCCCGCCGGCGAGGTCATCCAGCCGCACCTCGTTCTGCTCGACTTGCACCTGCCCGACATGCCGGGACTCGCCGTGTTGCGTCGGATTCGCGCGACACCCCGGCTCCAAACCCTGCCGGTGGTGATCCTAAGCGGCGAGCAACACGAAACCATGATCGCCGATTGCTTGGAAGCCGGCGCCAATGCGTTCGTGAACAAATCCGGAGAGTTTCGCGAATTCCGAGAGTCGGTTTCCCGAATCGTCACTTTCTGGAAACACCACTGCCGAACACCCAGGTCCGCCGGGGCGTTGTCCGTCTAGCAACCGGTTGCAAAAGCCGTGTGCCACTGCTTGCTTGCAAGCAGTGCGGCACGAGACTCCTCGAACACACGGCCAACAAGTAAGCCGTGCCACGTAACCGAACCGCTCTCGGGCCGATTCTTACGGCATCATCCAAGGCTGGAATTCGGCACCGTCAGGCGGTGGCGACAGCGTAGCCAGCAGGATGATCAGCGCGAAGACGGCGACCACGGCCAGCAGCACAATCGTCGCGTGGATGCGATCGCTACGCGTCTTCTTCCTGTCCTCCGCTACGGGGTCAAGGACCGGATCCATCTTTTGCTCAGGCTCCGGCACAGACGGCCTGACCTTCTGCGGGGGTTCGTGAATGGTTGCCATGGGCCACCTCCTTTCAGGAAAGACCGCGGCTCTATCCACTTCCAATAGAATCTTATCTCACAACCGACCGATGTGTACCCCTCCAAGTAGTCAGGCTGTCCGCAGCTTCGGTAGAACCCTGAGTTCGATCCTCGCGCGATCGTCAGGACCGGTCTTGCCGGTTACAGATATTCGGCGAACAATTCGCGGCTCGGGCGTGCGATGACCGTTTCAGAGACCAGCAGTCCGCGACGCCGGGCCTCCTCGGCCGCGACTTCGACGCCCGCCTTCACATCGGCCACGCTGCCGGTCATCAGACAGAGCCCCTTGCCGCCCAAGGCCATGGCCACGTGGATGCGAAACAGCGTGACGCGAGCCGCCTTGGCCGCGGCGTCGGCAGCCGCCAATACGCTGGTGCCGCTGAAGGTCTCCACGACGCCCAACGCACCGGCCGTCTCCGAATCCAAGGTGACCGACTGACCCAACGCGGGAAAGACCGACTCGTGGATGTTCGGGATCAGCAGGTGGTCGATGATCGCCTCGCCGGCGCCGGCCAGTCCCGCTTGGATGGCCGCTTCCACGTCGCTGACCGAACCGCCGAGCACGATCAGGTACTTGCCCGAGCAGATCGTTCGCGCAATCAGCAACTCGACCGAGGCCGCCTTGAGCATCTCGTCCTCGATCCGATAGCCGACACCGATACTCGAAAGCTCCATCGCGCCGATCGATTTTGGTATGGCCATGACGATCTTTCTCTTCCTAGCGGGTTCCTACACGTTTTCGATCCAAACGACACCCTGGTCGATCGCAGTGACCGTCCCGGCGATCGAGGCATGCACGGGCGTGCCCATCGCCGGCTTGCCACCCACGACCGGCCGGCGGCCGACGACTTGCCCTTTGGCGATTTGTTCGCCGACCGACACCACCGCTTCGCACGGAGTTCCGATGTGTTGCTTCAAGGGGATCCCCACCCTGTCGGCTTCGAGCACCGTATCGCGAAGCGGGCCGATGTTGCGAAACTGGGCCAGCCCGAGCTTGTGCATCAGTCGGGCAATCGGTGCCTTGCGGTTGGCCATGTGCAGTTCGGCCCGGCGCTCGCTGAGCGGCGGATTCTCCCAACGTTTTCCCTCGGCCGCAAGCTGTTGCTTGTTCCGAGCACAAACGTTTTTCGGGTCCAGGTCCTCGGGACACGAATAGAGGCTGCACAGATTGCACTCGCAGCAGAAAGCCGTACCGATCACATTCGGTTCGCCCACCAGGTTGAACGCCAGGCTGCGCATCGCCAGGTGCGGTTCGATCGGATGGCCCAGCAGCCAACGGGGACACAACTCGGTGCAAAAACTACACTGATCGCACGCACTGCGGCCGATCCGTTCGATCTGCTGCTGTGTCTGTCTTCTTCGCCGCACGATCACATGGTCGTCGGGCAAGACGATCAGCCCGCCGGTCGTCTTCGTGACCAGCGCGTCGTGGTTCGTTTCCAGCGAGCCCATCATCACACCGCCGACGACATAGTTCGGATCCGCAATCGTCGCCCCGCCCGCGGCCGCCACACACTGGGCCAGCGTCACGCCGATCGGTACCCGAAGCGTGACCGGCTCGGCAACGGCTCCGGCAATAGTCAGATATTTTTCTACAACGGGCTGCTCGGCTGCGGCCGCCACGTTCACGGCCGTTTCGACGTTCATCACTACGGCACCGACGTCCAAGGGAATGCCACCGGGCGGAATCACCCGACCGAGCACGTCATAGACCATGATGAATTCATCGCCGGCCGGATAAACGTCGCGCAGCTCGGCCACTTCCATCTTCGGCGGCAGTTTTGCCCGCAGCATGGCAATCACATCGCCATACTTTTCCTTCACGCCGATGACCGCCCGATCCGCCCCCACAAGCCGCATAGCAACGGCCATGCCCACGATCACCTCGTCGGCATACGCCCGCAACACCTCCTTGTCCTTATGCAAAAGCGGCTCGCACTCGGCCGCATTGATAAGAACCGTATCCGCCCGGCCAGCCAGCTTGACATGCGTAGGAAAACCAGCCCCACCGGCCCCCACCACACCGGCATCGGCGATCTGCTCGACCGTGA
>JAZFUB010000086.1:0-3960 GCA_036447015.1 Thermoguttaceae bacterium
ATACCGTCGGCGGCGATCCTTCGGATATTGGCAACGGAGGCGTCGGAGACGATGGCGTCGCGCAGTTCGTCGTTGATGTTCAGCAGTTCGTGAACGCCGATACGTCCCTTGAATCCGGTGTTTCGGCAGCTCTTGCACCCGACGCCCTTCTGGAACGTATCGAACTCGAAGCCCATCTTCTCCAACGCCTTGCGTACGACGCGTGCCGGTTCGTAGGCTTCGCGGCACTTCGGGCAGATGCAGCGAACGAGCCGCTGGGCCAGAACCATGTTCAACGCGGCGCCGATCAGGTAGGGTTCCACGCCCATATTGATCAACCGCGTGATGGCCGAGCAGGCGTCGTTGGTGTGCAGCGTGCTGAAGACCAGGTGGCCGGTCAAGGCGGCCTGAATCGCCATGCGCGCAGTCTCTTCGTCGCGGACCTCGCCGACCATGATCACGTCGGGGTCCTGGCGAAGCAGGGTCCGCAGCGCCTTGGAAAAGGTCAGGCCGATCTTGTTCGATACCTGGAACTGGTTGATCAGCGGCAAGTGGTATTCGATCGGATCTTCGACCGTACAGACGTTGTTTTCCATCGAGCTGATTTCGTTCAGCGCGGAGTACAAGGTGGTCGACTTGCCGCTGCCGGTCGGCCCGGTCACCAGGATGATCCCGTTCGGCGCGAGGATGTTCTGTTGGAAGTTGTCGAGGATGTCTTCGGCAAAGCCCAGATCGGACAGGTTCAACGAGATGGTGCGCGTGTCGAGCACGCGGATGACCGTCTTCTCGCCCCGTGCGGACGGAAAGGTGCTGACGCGCAGGTCGATCTTTCGGCCTTCGAGCATCACGTGAACGCGTCCGTCCTGGGGTAGGCGGCGTTCGCTGATGTCGAGCGAGGCCATGATTTTGATGCGGCTGGTGACGGCATTCAACAGGTGTTGGGGCACTTCGAGCGACTTGTAGAGCCGGCCGTCGATTCGGTACCGAACGCGCATGCAGCGTTCGGCCGCCTCGATGTGGATGTCGCTGGCGCCCTCCTTGACGGCGTTGAAGATGACGTAATTGACCAGCCGAATCACCGGCGACTGGCCGGCGATCTCCTCGACGTCGCCGATGTCTTCGATCGCCTCCTCGATCAGCGTCACGTCGGCCGAATCCGAGTCCTCGATAATGTCGTCGATCACGAAGACTTTGGAGTTGGGCAGAGTCGTGATCATCCGCCGAATATCTTTCGGCGTGGCCGCGACGATCTGGACCTGCATCTTCGAGAGCGCACGAATCTCGTCGATCAGGAACAGGTTCGAGGGTTCCGAGACGGCGACGGTCAGCGTGTCGCGTACGACGAACAGCGGCAGCACCAGGTTCTGCTCGACGTATTCGCGAGGCAGGACGTCAATGACCTTCGGATCATAGAGACGCGCTTCGAGCTTCGCATAGGGGACGCCGTACTCGGTAGCCAGGCACTCGACGATCTGGTCCTCGGTGCAGAGTTCCTGTTCGACGAGAATCTCGCCCAGCAGCTTGCTCCGTCCGCTTTTCTTTTGCTCGTCCAGCGCCGCTTGCAGCATCTCCTGCGCAATGTAGCCCTTCGCAACGAGCAGATTGCCGAGACGTCGAGGTGTGGCGGTTGCAGTTGACATGGATAGCGATTGTCCGGCGTGACGGTCTGTTGAGAACTCTTGCTATTGAAAACTCTTGACGGCGTCGAGCACACTGTCGAACACTTCCAACTGTTGATCGGTTCGGGTGATCTCGAAGATCTTGCGGTTCGTGGCGTTGGTCGCGGCGATTTTCATCTCGCCCTGGCGGTCGCGAAGAATCTCCTGAACGTTCAGCAGTGCCGTCAGGCCCATGCTGTCGAGAACCTCGGTGTCATCCACGTCGAGCACGACGTTGTGGCGTTCGAGGGTCGGCAGATAGGCCTCGAACTCTTCGCACTGATCGGCCCCGAGTTCCTCGGGCGTGTGGACCACGATAACGTCGCCGAAGATTTCAGTAGGCAAATTCATCGAATCCCATCCAGTTAGCCGGTGGGCCTGCCCACCGTTGATCGACTCACGGATTGCATCACTGCGGCAGGCAAGCCTGCCGGCTAAACGGCCGGCGTTGCCTCCTCGCTGAGGATTGCATCGACCCGGCCGAGCAGTTCCCTGGGACTGAACGGTTTGGCGATCACATCGATGACGTTCCACTTTTCGGCCAGTTCTTCTGAGGAAAGCTCGAATCCCTTGGCCGTCAACATCAGGATCGGGAGGTCTCGTGTCTCTTCATGCTCTCGGACTCTCGCCACCAGCCCGAGGCCGTCGAGTCGGGGCATCTGGCAGTCGGTGATGAGGATGTCGGGTCTGCGGGCCTCGATCGATTCCCAGCCCTCTTGTCCGTCGCCGGCGATTTGCACGTCGTACCCGGCCCGTTTGAGCTTGAACTCGGCAGCGCGGAGGATGTGGATTTCATCGTCGCACAGCAGTACGCGTTTTCCCATGATTGTTCCTCGAATCGTCGGATGTTCGTTAAGCCGGTTGGCCGGTCAGTTTTCCGGCATTTTGCAGTGTAATGGCGAAGGTACTACCCTTGCCCAAAGTGCTTTCGGCCGAGAGGACCCCGCCATGCACGTCTTCGACGATGTGCTTTGCCAGCGGCAGTCCCAGCCCGGTTCCGGGCGCCATATTCTCGTTCTTCTTAACGCGATAGAACTTCTCGAAAACGCGCCCGCAGTCCTCTTCGCTCAATCCCACGCCCGTGTCTTGGACCTCGAACCGAATCTTGTCGTCTTCGCGACGACTTCGCAGCGTGACGGTGCCTTGCTCGGGTGTGTACTTGATGGCGTTCGAGAGCAGGTTGATCGCCGCTTGCAGCAGCATGTCGCGGTCGGCCAGCACGCCGAGATACATCGGGCTGAGTTCGGAGACCAGGCAGATCTGCTTGGCTTCGGCCGACGGTTGAACGACACTTAGCGCTTCCTCGAGCAGCGGATTGAGCGATTGGGTCTGCTTGCTCACACTGACGACGCCCGCCTCGATGCGAGCCAAATTGAGCATGTTGTCGATCAGCCGTTGCAGTCGGTCGGCCTGGCCGTTGATGATTTCCAGGAACTCCTCGCGTGTCTCCTCGTCCTCGGCGTCGCCGTCGACGAGCAGTTCAACGTAGGCCTTGATTCCGGCCAAGGGTGTCTTCATCTCGTGGCTGACGGCCGAGACGAACTCGGCGTTCCGTTTCTGAAGCGCTTTCTGGTCGCCGATGTTGCGCAGCACGGCCACCGCCCCGTGCGACGCGGACGCAGTCGGCGTGTCGCTCTCGCCATCCGCCGGATCGCTCGCGGACGTCAACTGAGATGCCGTGGCGCGATACCATTGGGAGTTGCCGTCCTCGTCGAGGACTTCGATTTCATCGCTCCGGGGGCCGGCCGTCTTGCGCTGGGTGGTCGCGGTGAGCAGATCGAGCAGTTCCTGGCAATGGGCCAACTCGGCCAGACTCCGCGTTTCCGCGTTTTCGAGATCGAATTGGAACAGTCGTTCGGCGCTTTGATTGGCCAGTACGACGTCGCCGTAATCGTCCATCGCGAGAATCGGCTCGGCCAGGCCGGCGAGGATCCCCTTGATCCGTTCCGAATCGGCCGTCGCTCGACGGTTGCGAATTCCGCGGGCGGTCTGTGCATGTCGGAGATCCCGCGTTCGGCTGCTGTACTCTTCGAGCACTTCGCGAACGCGCGCGCCCGTCTTGGACCATCCCTTGTCGGGCAGCAGGGGAGGCGTTTCCTCGGGAACCGCATCGTTGTTCAGTGCTGAAAGATGGTGTTGTGCAAGGGTCTCGAAATAGTGTTCGACGGCGCGACGCTTCCTTCGAGAGGCGACCAGCAGCAGCCCCGTCGCCATGCCCGCCAAAGCCACGCCCGGTCCCAGCAGAGCAACGCGAAGCGGCCACGAACCGGGATCGACCAGCCATCCGCCGATCCACCCGACGGTCCAGCCGAGGGACAGTAAC
>JAZFUB010000087.1:0-8860 GCA_036447015.1 Thermoguttaceae bacterium
CCTATAATCCGGCCCGCTGAATTCCGGAGACTGAATTCCGAAGACTTCGCCTAAGCAAGGATGCTGATCCGCTGAACCCACACGTGCCGAGGACGCCGGTCCCGTTGCCGTGCGCAGTCGAACGGCTGCGCAACATGGCTCGGGGTGTGCGCCGACGGATCGGTGCGGGCGTCGTCATCCTGGCGACCATGGCCGGGTCGGCGGCTCTGGCCGAAGTCGATATGCCCGAGGCGGATCGGGCCGAGCCGATCGCGATTTCCGCCGAAGCGGCCAACCGCTGGCAACAGGGCGCGTACGAGGTTTGGGTGCTGCGCGGCAACTGTTGCATTCGGCAGGGCAACAGCTCCGCACGAAGCGCCGAGGCCGTGCTTTGGATCGACCATGCGGCCGCCACCAGCCGGCAGCACAGCAAGGTGATCGCCTATCTGGAAGGCGACGTCACGATCGAGCGCCCACGGCCCGACGGCCCGGCAGCGTCCTCCAACAAGACATCGCTCTCTGACAAGACAACGCTTTCCGACAAGACGTGGCTCGGTCGTTTCTTCACCGCCGCTGCGGTCGAGGTCCATGTTGCCGCGGCGGCAGGCGAGCCCGACGTATTGCCCGGGATCTATCAACGTGGTCAGCAGCGTCGTCAACCGCCACAGGTCGATACGATCCGGCGGACCCAATTCACCACGGCCGAACAGTTTCCCGGGACGCTGGGCGGAGGAATGCCGGCCGGCTCGCGGCGAATCCGCGTCTTTCAACGCAGCAACACGCCGGTGGGAGCCCAATGGTTCCCCGACCCCAACAGCAATCAGTGGATCGCCGTGATCGATTCGGGCGTGAATCTGCTGATCGACGGACTGCCCGAGTTCGGCTCGATCGACGTCTCGGCCGACCGGCTCGTGATTTGGACGGTCGGTCTGAAGGAACTCGACCTGGGAGGCGAATCATTCCAAGAGAAAGACATACCGCTGGAAGTCTACATGGAAGGCGACATCGTCTTCCGTCAGGGCGACCGAGTGATCCGGGCCGAGCGGATGTATTACGACGTGACCCGGGAGAAGGGCACGGTCATCGAGGCCGAGATCCTCACGCCGGTGCCGCAATACGAAGGATTGCTTCGGTTGAAGGCCGACGTCATCCAACAGGTGGCTCCGAACCGGTACTTTGCCCAAAACGCGTTCCTCACGTCCAGCCGGATGGGCCAGCCCGGCTATCGGATTCAGTCGGGAGACATCTATTTCGAGGACATCCAGTTTCCGGCCTTCGACCCGTTCACCGGACAGCCGGTGATCGATCCCGAGACGCACGAGCAGGTGATCCATCACAAGAAGCTGGCCACCTCGCGGAACAACTTCCTGTTTCTCGGCCCGGTGCCGGTCTTCTACTGGCCCACCTTGGCCACCAACCTGGAAGAGCCCACGTTCTACATTCGCCAGGCCGAAATCAAGAACGACCGCGTTTTCGGCACGCAAATCATCACGACGTTCAACGCGTACGAGTTGCTGGGGATCCAAAACCGGCCGACCGGAACGGAATGGGACATCAGCCTCGATTATCTCAGCCGGCGCGGGCTGGGACATGGCACGGCGTTTCTCTACAGCCGCGATCACCTGTTCAACATGCTAGGCCCCACCACCGGCCTGATCGACGTCTGGGGGATCAAGGACCGCGGTCTGGACAACCTCGGACGCGGTCGCCGGGCATTGGTGCCCGAGAAAGACTATCGCTATCGGGTCTTCTGGCAACATCGCCAACAATTGGCCGCCGGTTATCAGCTCTCGGGCGAGGTCGGTTGGATCAGCGACCGGAACTTCCTCGAGGAATACTACGAAAACGAGTGGGACGAGTTGAAGGACGAGGCGACCGGGCTGGAACTGAAACGCTCGCACGACAACGTCTCGTGGAGTGTGACGGCCGACGCGCGGATGAACGATTTCTTCACGCAGACCGAGTGGCTCCCCCGGGCAGACCATTTCTGGCTGGGACAACCGCTGCTGGGCGACAGGCTCACCTGGTACGAACATTCCAGCGCCGGGTTCGCCCGATATCGCGTGGCCGATGGGCCGACCGATGCGAACGACCTGCCGTTCAACTTATTGCCGTGGGAGACGCCCGCCACGGGCGAGCGGTTCTTCACGCGACAGGAGATCGACTGGCCCGTTCAACTCGGACCGGTCAAGCTGGTACCCTATGTCTTGGGCGAGTTGGGCCATTGGGGCGAAGACGTCAATGGCGACGATCTGCAACGGGCCTATTATCAAACGGGAGTTCGGGCGAGCATGCCGATGTGGCGCGTCGATCCGACCGTCGAGAACGGGTTGCTGAACTTGCACGGATTGGCACACAAAGTCGTTTTCGATATCGACTTCTCCACTGCCGACTCGAGTCGGGACCTCGGTGAACTTCAACTCTACGACCCGTTGGACGACGATTCGGTCGAGGCCTTTCGCCGACGATTTACCGGTGCCCCGTTGCTGGCACCGCAGTTCGACTCGCGCAGCTACGCCCTGCGAACGGGCATGGCCGGTTGGGTCACGGCGCCGAGTCCGGAGATTGCCGGCGATCTGACGACAATGCGCTTCGGGATGCGGCATCGATGGCAGACGAAACGCGGGATGCCGGGCAACCGGCGAATCATCGACTGGCTCGTGCTGGATACCAACGCGACGTTGTTTCCCGACGACGAGCGCGACAACTTCGGCGAGGCGTTGGGCCTGCTCGACTACGATCTTCGCTGGCACGTCGGCGATCGGCTCACGCTGGTCTCCGACGGCATCTTCGATTTCTTCGACCAGGGGCAGCAATTGGTCACCTTTGGCGGATTCCTCAACCGCCCGCCGCGTGGCAGCCTCTATATGGGAATGCGGCTCTTGGACGGACCGATCGACAGCAAGATCGTCTCGCTGTCGTACGGCTACCGGATGAGCCCGAAGTGGATCTCGTCGTTCGGCATGTCGGTCGATCTGGCCGACGACCTGAACATCGGGCAACGTTTCGCCGTCACGCGGATCGGCGAATCGCTGCTGATCAGCGTCGGGGTGACGGTCGACGCCGCTCGAAACAACGTCGGCGCGACGTTTGCCATCGAGCCGCGGTTCCTACCGAAAGCACGCCTTGGTAGGGTCGGCGGGGCACAGATTCCACCGGCCGGAGCGTTTGGTTTGGAATAGAGCGAAGGCTTGCTTGAAGGATCGGCACAATCATGGACGAAAACGAACCTTTTCAAGAGCGATCCTGGCTGGAAAAGTTCCGCGACGCTTTACGCGGGATGAAGGACGGCGTGCGGGGACAGAGCAGTTTCTTCGTCCATTTCTTCATTGCCGCCGCCGTGATCGCGACGGCTGCCGTCCTGAAGATCGATAGCCTCGCCGAGTGGTGCCTGCTGCTGCTGTGCATCGCGGTGGTGCTGACGGCCGAGATGTTCAACAGCGCACTGGAATCGCTGGCCAAGGCGATCACCGACCGCCACGACCCGTACGTCAAAGCCGCGCTGGATATCAGCAGCGCCGCGGTACTGATCGCCTCGATCGGCGCCTCGGTCGTCGGCACGATCATCTTCGGCAAGTGGCTCGGGACGCTGTTCGGCTGGTGGTAAGTCGGCCCGCCGCCGAGTAGAATGTTAGCCGGTGGGCTTGCCCACCGCTGATTCTCGTTTAACGCCCAGCCGAAGGCGCCGGCTCCGGTCTGCGACGAACTCCAGCCCGAGCCGGCGCCTTCGGCTGGGTGTTAAACGAGTTCGTAGTCCAAGTTGTGGCAGTGCAATGGCTTCCGACCAAAACGTCAACCCAAATGACCCGTCGCCCTACCCGTCCGCCGACGCCGCCCATGCCGCCGCCATGGAGTTCCTTCTCGGCCGGATCGACTACGAGCGGGCCTTGGCCGTGCCGTATCGGGCGCGAGAGTTCAAGCTCGATCGTATGCGACAACTCCTTCGGCGCCTCGGCGATCCACAGCGGACGATGCCGATCATTCACATCGCCGGCACCAAGGGAAAGGGCTCGACGGCCGCGATGATCGGTGCGATCCTCACCGCGGCCGGCCATCGCGCCGGATTGTTCACCTCGCCGCACTTCGAACGGATCGAAGAGCGGTTGGCGGTCGACGCCGTGCCCTGTTCGGCCGAAGAGTTCACCGCGCTGATCCAGCACATTCGACCCGAGGTCGAAGCCATGGACCGTCTCGTCGCCGAGGAGGACGCCGAGGAGGATCCGGACGAGAGCGGGCCGACGTACTTCGAAATCACCACGGCCATGGCCCTGCTCCATTTCGCTCGACGCAAAGTCGACGCGGCCGTGCTCGAAGTCGGACTGGGCGGACGGCTCGACTCGACCAACGTCTGCGAGCCGTGCGTGTCGGTGATCACCAGCATCAGCTTCGACCACACGCGGCAATTGGGAACCACGCTGGCCGCGATCGCTCGGGAAAAGGCCGGCATCATCAAGCCGGGCGTGCCGGTCGTCAGCGGCGTGGTCGAGGACGAGCCCCGGGAAACGATTCGCAAGATCTGTCGAACGCGCGGGTGTCGGCTCGTCGAGCGGGCGGTCGATTTCGAATTTCGTTACGATGCACCCCGGCACATGGAAAGGAAAGAGGAGGCCGGGCGGTTCGACTTTTGTTGGCATGGTCGCGATGCGGACGACGCTTCGGCGGCGGCATACGATGCGGTTCCGTTGCGTCTGTTGGGACCTCATCAGGCGGCCAACGCGGCCGTCGCCCTGGCGACGATCGGCGAGTTGCAACGGGCCGGCTGGAAACTGCCCGAGGCGGCGATCCGCAAGGGGCTCGGCGAGGTGAGTTGCCCGGGGCGGATCGAAATCGTCCGCCGACGGCCCGTCGTCGTGATCGATACGGCCCACAATGGGGCGTCGATCGAGGCACTGGTCGGCGTGCTCCGAGAGAGTTTTTCGGTCGGCCGTCGGCTGCTGATGTTCGCCGCCACGCAAGAAAAGGACCTTCGCGGTATGCTCGACCACTTGCTGGGGGCATTTGACCACGTCGTCTTCACACGTTATAAAGAAAACCCTCGGGCCGTCCCGCCGGAGCAACTGCAGGCATTGGCCCAGGAGTTGACCGCGTCGGCCACAGAGCGATTTGCCGTGTTCGCCGACCCGGACGAAGCCTGGGAAGCGATCCGCCGGGCGGCCGGGCCGGAAGACCTGATTTGCATTACCGGCTCGTTTTTCATCGCCGCCGAGATGCGCCGCCGAGCAGGCGTTTGATCGACTGCTGCAACTCCCGTGTTCAACCCGCCAAGGAGACCGTTTCCATGTTTCGCAAACACATCACGACGATTGGCCGTCTCTGGATCGTTTCCGTCGCCACGTTGATCGCCGGGCCGGCCTCGGCGCAGGAGTATGCCGCCGAGCCCGATCGGGAACTGGTCGCGCTGGACGACAAGATCAGCCAGTTTCTCAGCGACGTCGCGACGGGTGAAACCGAGGCGGCATTCACGGCACTGTTGGAAGGCAGTCAACTTGCCGATCAGGAAAAGCCGCTGGCCGCGCTGATCGAGAAGACCAAGGAGTTGGAAACGAAGTATGGCAAGCATCTCGATTCCGAGCAGATCGCCGCCAAACGGATCGGCAAGGACCTGGTGCTGTTGAAATACCTCTACAAGTGCGAGAATTTCCCGGTCGTGTGGCACTTCGTCTACTATCGGACGACCAACGAAACGCTGCCCGAGAACGGAACCTGGCGAGTCATCACGGTTCGGTTCGACACGGAGTTGGAACGGTTGTGGTTCTAAACGATACCAAAAAGGAGATGTTATCTTGAAATGCCTACTCATCCTCACGGTCGTTGCCATGACACTGCTGAGCGGATCGCGGAGCGACGCCAACCCGTTCTTGGCCGAGTGGGAGACTCCATTCGGCGTGCCGCCCTTCGATACCATCAAATCGGAGCATTACCTTCCCGCCTTCGACGAGGGAATGAAACGACACCGTCGGGAGATCGCCGCAATCGTCGAGAACGGGGATACTCCCACGTTCGCAAATACGATCGAGGCCATGGATCGCAGCGGGGCCGTGCTTGATCGTGTCGCCCATGTCTTCTTCGCGATGAAGGCGTCGATGACCAACGACCGCATCGAGGCCATTGCGAAGGACGTGGCACCGAAACTCTCGAGACACCGCGACGCCATCCTGCTGAGCGCTCCCTTGTTCAAGAAGGTCGAGGCCGTCTATCGACAGAAGGACGACCTGGGCCTGACGACGGAACAGAGCAAGCTGCTCGAAGAAAGCTACAAACGTTTCGTTCGAGGCGGTGCGAAGTTGGATGCAGACAAGAAGGAACGGCTCAAGGAGATCAACGTCCAAATGTCGCTGCTCTCGTTGAAGTTCGGCGAGAACGTGCTGAAAGAGAACAATCGTTTCGAAATGGTTGTCGACGACGAAGCCGATCTGGCCGGGTTGCCCCCGGGCGTGGTCGCGGCGGCGGCCTTGGCGGCGACCGAGCGCGGGCACGAGGGCAAATGGGCCTTCACGCTCCATAAACCGAGCATGATTCCGCTGCTGCAATACTCCCAGCGACGCGACCTGCGCGAGAAGATCTACAAGGGCTACATCAACCGCGGCAACCACGACGATGAGTTCGACAACAAGCAGACGCTCGCCGCGATGGCCGCGCTGCGAGTCGAACGGGCCCAGTTGCTCGGCTATGAAACCCATGCCCACTTCGTGCTCGAAGAGTGTATGGCTAAGGAGCCCGAGAACGTCTATCAGCTACTCGACCAGTTGTGGCCGCCCGCCTTGGCCCGGGCCAAAGTGGAGGCCGCCGACATGCAGAAGATGATCAATGACGAGGGCGGCCGATTCAAGCTCCAGTCGTGGGACTGGTGGTACTATGCCGAGAAGGTCAAGAAGGCGAAGTACGACCTCGACGAAGAAATGCTCCGCCCGTACTTCAAACTCGAAGACGTCCGCAACGGTGCGTTCGACGTCGCCACGCGTCTGTTCGGACTGCGGTTCGAGGAACTCCCCGATGTGCCGAAGTACCACGAAGACGTCACTGCGTTCGAGGTCAAAGAGGCCGACGGCACCCACCTCGGCGTGCTCTACGTCGACTACTTCCCTCGCACGAGCAAACGGGGTGGTGCTTGGATGGGAGAGTTCCGCCCGCAATCGAAAGTCGACGGCAAGGATATTCGGCCGATCATCTACAACGTCGGAAACTTCTCGAAGCCAACGGGCGACAAACCGTCGCTGCTCTCGTTCGACGAGGTAAACACCCTGTTCCACGAGTTCGGCCATGCACTGCACGGGCTGCTCAGCGACACCACGTACGAGAGTCTCTCGGGCACGAACGTGTCGCGAGATTTCGTCGAACTGCCGTCTCAAATCATGGAGAATTGGGCCTCCGAACCGGCCGTCTTGAAACTCTACGCCCGCCACTACAAGACGGGCCAACCGATGCCCGACGAACTGATCGAGAAGATCCGCAAATCGCGCCACTTCAATCAAGGGTTCGCCACGACCGAGTACCTGGCCGCCTCGCTGTTGGACCTCAAGTGGCACACACGCACCGACGCGGAACCCGTGGCCGACGTCCTTGCGTTCGAAACGGACTGCCTCGACGGAATCGGGCTCATCCCCCAGATCATCTCCCGATATCGAAGCACGTACTTCCGCCACATCTTCGCCGGCGGATATTCTTCCGGCTACTACTCGTACATCTGGGCCGAGGTCCTCGACGCCGACGCCTTCGAAGCGTTCAAAGAGACGGGCGATCTGTTCGACCCGGCAACGGCGAAAGCGTTCCGCACGAACATCCTCAGCACCGGCGGCACCGAGGAGCCGATGACCCTATACGAACGATTCCGAGGCAAGCAGCCGGAAATCAAGCCCCTACTAAGACGCCGAGGCCTCGACCAGCGGTGAGCGTGACTCGACGCCGAAGGCAAGGGTGGCATGGGCGGCTTGCCCGCCCTTGTTTGTCTGACTGTGATCGCTATGCGGCAAGGGCAGGCAAGCTGCCCATGGCAACCAAATCCCATGGCCGACACCTCGCACCTTACTAATTCTCGCCAATCGGGTGCTTTGTTGTCAATAGCCGACTGTGGGGTCACAACAGGGGCTGGAGCCACTCGGGCATCGGTTCACCACAATCGATCAGCTTGCCGTGCTCGAATTGGGCGACTTGCCGGAAGGGGTTGCTTAGATCGCTGTTGTCGAAAATCAGCACGTGGGGCAACTCGGGGATGGCGGCTTTGAGATTTGCCATCGTGCGGGGGAAACGCGATCGAAGTTTCTCGTCGGGCACGTCGTGACCGCCTTGTGAGACTCGCATCGCGACGCGGCTCTGCGAGACCTCCGGGCCGGCGATGCCGATGAAGCATAGGACGACCGTGTAGCCGGACTCGGCGGCCTCTTTGAGGAAGGCCCGTTTGTCGCCGACCGGGTCCGAGAAGACCGTCTCGAAGACGAAACTCTCCCGTCGCTTGACGAACTCGCGGCGCAACGCGTCGGCCATGCGGGCGGCGGCATACGGCTCGATGTCCAGTTCCCCAGCCAGCACATCGGTATTGATGAACCGCAACGCGGCCGTCCGGAGATGGGCATGGTAGAACGTGGTTTTGCCGGCGCCGTTGGGGCCGGCAATCGCTACGATGACGGGCCGCTCGTCGAACGGGGCGAAATTCATCCGTCGACCGCCTTGAACTTGCGATTGACGAACCGGCCGACCGTGCGCGTGCCGTCCTCCTCGATGCGAACCAGCATGCCGGGCGCCTCCGGGGCCGGTTCATAGTGCGGGAACGGCTGCTTCTGGAGATAGTCGGCCACTCGTTGGCGCCCTTCGGGAGAATCGACCGACTCGAGACAGGCGGAAAGCGGTTGGTCGGCACCGGCGCGACGCATCGCAAGCAGTTGCC
>JAZFUB010000088.1:0-4538 GCA_036447015.1 Thermoguttaceae bacterium
CCGCGGTCGTTGTGGGTGGAACCAGCTTCACCGGCGGGCGGGGCACGATGTTCGGCACCCTGATCGGTGCGATCATTATCGGCATTCTCGACAAGGGACTCAACCAGGCCGGCGTCCACTACTCGCTTCAATACATCGTCAAGGGCGCAGTGATCCTCGCCGCGGTTTACATCGATGTCCGTCGCAAGTGATCGTTACCGTTTGCAGCAGACATCGATCTGCACACGTCCGCCCCCCCTGAGAGGGTTCTTCGGCTATCGCGGACCGTTCTTGACCGATCCGATGATTCGACTAGACTGACGTTAGGCGATTTTTTGTCTGGGGGGTGTTCGCTTGGCACGGGCACTACCCGCCCCTGAGACCGTAGGAACAACCATGCCCAGTATCTCCAAATGCCCCAGATGCCACCAAGAGGTGACGATTCCCGACGGAGTCGATCAACAGGCCTCGGTTCGGTGTCCGCTCTGTTCGGCTACGTATCCGATCGGCGATGCCATGGGCGGTTCGCCGCCGGCGCTCATTCCCGTCGACACGCCGGCGGAGCAAGGGCTGAAAACCGATTCCGAGTCCCTGCTGACGTCGAATCTCGTCGCGGCCCCCTTCCATACACCCGACTCGGACTCGATGGACAAATCGCCCGCGGCGGCCTCGACCGCCGAGACACAGGCGGAGTCCGCTGCGGGTGGATTGCGAGAGCCGGCCGGAATCGACGCCTGGGAAAAGGTCGACGACACCCCGCAAATCGATTCGGGCACCGGTGCCGAGTCCTCCGCCGAGGTCGATACGGCGGCGTTTGCCGGATTTGCCGAAGATGACTCGGACGAGTCGGGCAACTCGGGAGCGTCCGCTGCGGCCAGGCCACGACGAAAGAAGAAGCAGAAGAGCCTGTTCAAGGAGATGGCCGGCGCGATCATCGGCGGTTTCGTGGGCTTGGCCGTCGGCTACTACGGGCTGAACTATTTCGGCGGCGAGCGGTTCGATTTCATGTCAATTTACCTGCCGGGCGTTCCACACACGTACCGGCACAAGCCTTCGCCGGATGCCGATGAAGCGCAAGACCCGAACGAAGCGACACGCAACGACGAGGATCCGACCGAGGAGAAGTCGTCCGCAAACGGTGCATCGAACTCGGGACCCGTGCCGGACACGGACCGGGTTGTCCAGCCGGAACCGTCGGCTGTCGCCTCCCCTGACGGACTGCCGGCTGAGCCGACCTTCGTCGAGTCGGAGGACGAACCGCAGCCGGCCTCGCTGCCGGACGACTACGTCGGTCTGCGCCGCCCGCCCTCGTTCAGTTCGGACGATTTGGGCAAAGTCCTGAAAACGGCCCATGACCTGATCGTTGCGGTTGAAGACGTCGATGCATTGCCGGCCGAGGCGTTTGAGGAACTCTGCCGACTGGGGCACGTGATGACGTTCGTCGTGGACGACCCGACCGACGGTCGTCTGCGCAGCCGTAAAGAGGCCGTCGAGGATATCTTGCAGCGGCTGGCCGATGGGCCCGGGCGGATCGACGAGATCGGGATGCAGGCCGGTCGACTGATGGAGCTCGAGGAAGTCACCGAGCCGGGGATCCTATTGGCCGGCAGCGCGAGGCGGGTGCTCTCGCAGGGCGGCATGCATGGAATGACGATGCAAGTGACCCTTCAGTCGGAGCCGATTAGCGTTCTAAGCAGCACGCCGCTGCCGTTCGAGGCTGGCGACCAGGTCGTCATTCTCGGCAGCATCGTTACCAATCCGGCCGAAAACCTCGTTGGTTACGGCGGCTCTAAGCCGAAAGTCATTTGGTCGGGCATGGCCGTCAAGGCCCGGCGTTGAGCCCAGCAGTCAAGCCCAGTCGTTATGTATCCCGGATTCGAACAATATGGCTGAAGAAACTCCGAAACCACCGTCGGACGACCAGGACCCCGGCTTCGCGCCGGTGCTCGACTTCCTTCTCTACGGTCTGTCGCTGCCTGAGCGGACTGTCCGCAGTGCGTCGGGCGTCGTCGGCGGAGCGTTGCGCGAGTCGGCCGAGTTGCTCGTCCCGCAAGCCTTCCAAAACTCGAAAACCTACAATGTCATGGTTCGGCAAATGCTGGATTTCATGGTCGAGGATATCGGCGGCGTCGAGGACGACGGTGATCCGGACTCGCCGCCGAAGGTCGAGAACTTCGTGGCTCGAAAGACCGTCGGGAATTTCATCGACATGGCCGGCCTGGCCACGTTCCACCTCTCGCCCCTGATGCTGTTGGCGGTCGTCAGCGACGTGGCCTACGGTTCCCAGGCGTATTTGAAGGAACTGGCCGAAGAGTTGAAGCAGCAGGGCGTCATCGCCGAAGACTCGACGATCGATCGAGTCGACGATCTGCTCGAAGCGGTGGCCCGAACGGCCGAGACGACCGCAACGGCCTTCGACACACCGCCGCTTTCGGTCGACGGCCTGAAGCAGACCATCGACGAGACCCGTGAGGCCGTTCGGTCGATCGATCCGACCTCGGTGATCCCCCAGGCCGAAGTGCAGCGGATGTGGAAAGAGATCCACGAGACGGCCGTCAGCGAGGGGGTCAATCCGTTCGCCATTTCCAGCGCGATGACGCTCTACTCGCTCGACAAGGTCGCCATGGTCGGCCGCGGAGCCCTCTCGACGGTCAAGGCGGCCGGCACGCTCTTCGATCGGCACGTGATCGATCACTACAGCAGCGCGCTGGCCGACATCCGCGAGAAGGGTCTCTACGCGTCGTTGCAGGAGTCGGCCGAGCCGTACATCGATGCCGTTTGGACGAACTTCTCGTCCGACAAGGATACGATCACCGAAGACGTGCTTTCGGGGCGACTGATCTGCAAGGCGTGGGGGAAAGTTCGCGGTTGGGTCGGCAAGAAGAAGGAACCGCAATGATATCGCCGCATCTCGTGATGATGGTGGTCTATGCAACCACGGCGCTCGGTTTCTCCTTTCTCTGCTCGGTCGCCGAGGCCGTCTTGTTGAGCATGTCGGTGCCGTACATCGCCAACCTCGAAGCCGAGGGCAACAAGTCGGCCGGGTTGCTGGCGAAGCTCAAGGGGGACATCGATCGTTCGCTGGCCGCCATCCTGACGCTCAACACGATCGCGCATACGGTCGGGGCGGGCGGAGCCGGAGCCGAAGCGGCAGCCTATTTCGGCGATCAGTACGTCGGCATTGCCATGGCGGTGCTGACGCTGTTGATCCTGTTCCTTTCCGAGATTATTCCCAAGACGCTGGGCGCCGTCTACTGGCGACGCCTGGCGCCGATGGCCGGCCGATTCGTCCAATTCCTGATCTGGGCGTTGTACCCGCTGATCTTGGTTTCCGAACAGCTTACCAATCTCTTGACCCGCGGTAAGGACGTCCATCAATTCAGCCGCGAAGAGTTCACCGCGCTGGCCGATATCGGTGCGCAGGCCGGAAAGTTGGACGCGAAGGAGTTGCGGATCCTGAAGAATCTGTTCCGCTTTCCCAGCCTGTGTACCGAAGACATCATGACGCCGCGGACCGTCGTGTTCGCCTTGCAGCAGGATCTGTCCGTGCATGAAGTGTTGCAGACCCATGCCGAACTCGGATTCTCGCGCATCCCGATCTTCGGCGACAACCGCGACGAAGTAACGGGCTTCGTCCTGGCGACCGATCTGCTTTTGAACGAACACCGCCACGAAGGCAAAGCCAAACTCCGCGACCTGCGGCGCGAACTGCGTGTCGTCAACGAGTCGACACGGCTGAGCCAGGTGCTCGAAGAAATGCTCGACAACCGGGTCCATATCTTGCTGGTCGTCGACGACTACGGCGGTATGGAAGGGATCGTCACGCTCGAAGACGTCGTTGAGACACTGATCGGCTTCGAGATCGTCGATGAGATGGACAAGATCGACGACATGCGGAAATTGGCACGACAGAAATGGGAAGAGCGAATGCAGCGGCTCGGCATCGATGTGCGCGAGTCGGAGGATTAGAAACGTAGGCCGGATCGTGATCCGGCATTTCCCCGACGCAACGACCACGCCGGATCACGATCCGGCCTACGGCTTCGAAAGGAATATAGCCTTGTCCAGTTTTGCGGATCGGCTCGATCAGGCCGTACGGCGTTGTGGAAATCCGGTCCTCGTGGGACTCGACCCACGGGCCGACATGTTGCCCGAGGGGTTGCGACCCACGGAGAACTCTCCCGATCCGGCGATGGTTGCGGACGCTTACGGACGGTTTTGTCGAGGCGTGATCGACGTGGTGGCGCCGCTGGTGCCGGCCGTCAAACCCCAAGCGGCCTTCTTCGAGCAGCTCGGCCCCGCAGGCATGACCGTTCTGGCAGACGTGATCCGCTACGCCGGACAGGAAAAGGGGCTGTTGGTTATCCTCGATGGAAAACGTAACGACATCGGCTCGACGGCGACCGCCTATGCCGACGGGTTTCTCGGCACCGAAGGAAAAAGTCCCTGGGGTGCCGATGCCCTGACCGTCAGCCCCTACCTGGGGGACGATAGCCTGGCTCCGTTCGTCCAACGGGCACAGCAAGAAGAAGCGGGCGTGTTTGTGCTCGTCAAGACGA
>JAZFUB010000089.1:0-2100 GCA_036447015.1 Thermoguttaceae bacterium
TAGATTCGACGCATCACCGCCTGGCGGCCGTTGGCAAACACTTCCACAACCGACTTGTCGACGAAGACCCGCAGCCGAAGCGGTTCATCCGCCTTCAACTCGAAGGGCCCGGCCTCGACGCTCTTGGGCCCTTCCGTCAGGCTCGATCGGTTGGTGTCCACTTTCAGCTTCTTCTCGACCGCGTCGTAGTAGACGAGGGTCTGCTCTTCGCCGTCAGCAGAACAGCAGACCTTCAGGCCAAACTGCCTGGCATCCTTGGCCTCGATCTCCACGGCCAGCTCGATACTGTTTCCGCCGATGCCCTCGACGGCCAGTTCGGAGTCGGCCTTGACCGTGAGATTCGTCATTTTCCTCGCGTTGTAGCGCAGCCGCTCGATTTCCTCCGGCGGGTCCATTCGCAGCAAGCCGTCGGAACCGAGGGATAGGACACGCGGCAGGCTCATCGTGCCGGACCATCCGTAGTCCATGCGGGTCTTGAACCCGGGGCTGTCGAAAATCCAGGCCCACATGATCCGGCGGCCGCGGTCGTCCAGCAGGCTCTCGGGGGCGAAGAACGAGTTGTCCACCCAGCTCATCTTCTGGTGAAACGTCGGATGAAACTGCTCGTTCTTCCACTCGCCGAGATAGTAGCGGGCACCCAGCCGGTGGCTGATGCACAGGAGCATACGTTGGTTGCCGAACTTGAAGAAATCGGCACAAGACACGTCTTCATCGATCGACACGCCTTCGACGGTGTTGGCCAAGAGGTCGCCGACGTACTTCCACTCGCCCGCGAGACTGTCCGACTTCGCGATCGCCGGCCGCTGGCCGCCGAAGATGGCGTAGTACGTGTCGCCTTCAAGCCATCCGAAGGGGTCCCACGATCGATACTTGCCATGATGCGGGTCGCCCGGTTCGGTCTTAGGCGTAATGGGATTAGATTCCAGCTTCTTCCACTCGTTCAGTTCGTCGTCGACGGCGACCGCCATGGCGTTGCCCTGGCCGACCTGGTGATAGCACATCGTCGGGCGGCCGTCCTTGTTGATGAAGCAGTTGCCGCTGAACATCCCGGAGACCAGCCTGGTGGGATGGTGCCGCCAGTGGAACAGATCCGTGCTGGAGACGTGCCCCCAGTTGTGGCCTCGCTGGTCCTGGAAGATATAGAAGAGATGATACCTTCCTTTCCAATAGACGGCGCCGTTGGGATCGAACGGCATGCAGCGCCCTTCCGGGACAACGAAGTGGTAACCCGGCCGGTAGGGGTCGCTCAGGAGCTTCTCCCGCATCGCACGGGCCGCGCTGTCTGCCTGGCTGGAACCGGCTGGGTTGAGGCCTGTGTCCGGTGCCGCCTTCGACGCCATCATGTACGCGCCGCCTTGGTCGAGTTGGAGCCTGCCGTCGGCAATCCGCGCGTTGCCCACCAGCGTGGTGGTGGGCAGTGCCTTCATCCGGTCGGCCGTGCTGCCGTCCTCGAAATCCCACCATGCAAAAGGTGTAGGGTCCGACGGCCGGTTGGGTCTCAGCGACGCGATCTGCTGGGCATTGAGTGCGACATCGTAGATCCGCGCGTCGTCGATCGAGCCGGTGAAGAACCGATTCTCCAGCCCGGCGTCCATGTGGCGCAAACCTAACAAGACGATGCTGTTATGGGGAAACCGCTGCGAGCCAGTCGCCGCGTACTCGGCGTACTGGCTGCCGTTGCGGTAGATGGTGATCTGTTTGTCCCGATAGACGATCGCGATCTGCACCAATGTGTCGGCGTCGGCGGTCTCGGCCGGGAAGCTCTCTTGCTCTTTCTTCGTTCGGCGGTGCGAGTCGCTGCCTGCCATCCACTTGGCGGTTGCCAGTTCGCCCAGCACGATCGCATCGAAAACGCCGCCCGACTTCTCGATCGTCAGCACGCTACCACCGCGTTGGGTCAAATTGGCCGGTGCGATCCAGGCGACAAGCGTCTTCTCCGCGATCACCGTTTCCTCTGCGCCATGTGCGGTCAGTGAAACAGCCGTCACGGCCAAGGACGTCAGGATCGTCTTCCAGGGCTGCTGCAGAGCCGCGAATCGGCCCCTGAGTGTTTCCCGGCTGTGTTCTCCCATCATGTTTCTCCTGTCTGCAAACGGGTTT
>JAZFUB010000090.1:0-2736 GCA_036447015.1 Thermoguttaceae bacterium
GCGGTTCGCACTGATGAACCTTGAAGGATTTACGCCCGGCAAGGTGACGGACGAGGAGCTATTGGTCGAGGACCGTTGGATTCTCAGCCGGCTGTCAACCGTCACCGGCCAAGTGACCGACGCGTTGGCCGGCTATAAGTATGCCGACGCGGCCCGGGCGTTGTACCATTTCGCTTGGGACGAGTTCTGCAGTTTCTTCGTCGAGATGGTCAAAGGCCGGCTGCAAGACGAAGCGGCCCGGCCAGTTGCTCAGCGTGTCTTGGCCCATACGCTCGACACGCTCCTGCGGCTGTTGCACCCGATCATTCCGTTCGTGACCGAGGAGGTGTGGCAACTATTGGCGAAGACTGCACCCGAGCGGGGCATCGAGACACTGTCGCCCGCGGCCGAGAGCATCATGATCGCCCCTTGGCCCGAGAGTGACCCGGCCCGGCAGGACCCGCAGATCGAGGCCCAATTTGCCCGATTCCAAGAAGTGCTTGGCGGCGTGCGCGAAATTCGCAGCAGTCAGAACGTGCCGCCGAAGACGAAGATCGAATTAGCGATACGATGCGATACCGACACGGCCGAATTGCTAAAACCGATGGAGCCCTATTTCGACTCGATGGCCGGCGCCCGTTCAATGGATTGGGGTCCGGACGTCGAGGCACCCGCACTTAGTGCCAACGTCACGTTGTCGGGCATCGAGATCTTTGTCGATCTGGCCGACCTGATCGACGTCGAGGCTGAAATTGCGCGAAAGAAGCAAGACCTCGAAAAGCTCGAAAAACTGATCGTCGCGAAGAAGAAGAAACTCGAGAACAAGAACTTCATCGACAGGGCCCCCGAAGCGGTCGTCCAGAAGGAACGCGACAGCCTGGTGGAATTGGAGAGCCAACTCGCATCGATGTCGGCGCTGCTGGAAAACCTCAAGGCCCAACGCCGGCAATCGTAAGTTGTTCTGAATCTCTCGTTTAACGCCCAGCCGCAAGGACCAACGGCAACGAAGCGAGACAACAGTTGTAGGTCAGGCTGTGCCTGACACGATTCTGCGATTTGCGTCCTGCGTTTCCTTCGAGTAGGTCCATTGCCACACGACCTGTCCGATTGTCAGGCACAGCCTGACCTACAGTTCTTGCGATGCCATGTTAGTCGACAGCCTTCAAACGGCCCGTCAGTCGGCCCAGCGTGTCGCGTTGTGCGATCTGTTTGCCATCGACGAGGACTTGGAGACCTTTGCCGATTGCGTAGCGCTCGCCCGTCTTGTCCCATACGATGGTGAGAACGCTGCCGTGATACGGCACGTTATCCAAGCAGAACCAATCCCACTTTCCGTCGGGGACCAGCGGATTGACCTCGACTGTGTCATCGGGCCGCGGTCGCAGGCCGACCAGCCCGGTGATGATCAGGTCGCAGTAGCTCGAGTGATTGTAGTCCTTGCCGCGTTCCAGCAGGATGCGGTCTTCCTCTCCGCGTTCTTTCAGTTCGGCGTTCCGCTCTTCGCAGCGGGTGCGAGCAATCCAGTCGCCGGTGAAGGGGTTGATATTCTCGTCGATCCATGACACGACGCGCCCGTCGTCCAGTTTCCGGCGGTGGGAGTTCGTGTAGATCTTCAAAGTCTCGAAATAATCGTCCTTGCCGACGGCGTCCTGTGGGTAGTGGTTCAGCACATTGGCCAGCGCGGTCAGAGTGACGGACGTCGACAACGGCCAACTGGGCCCGTTCCACTGGCAACCGTGGCCTTCGTAGGAGATTGTGAAGTCCGGGTGGCGTTGCTCGGCGGTCGTCGGGCCGAACGGGGCGTAAAAGCCCTTCGGGTCCATCAGTTGTTTCCAAGCAACCTCGTATCCCTTGCCGACGTCGGGAAGATTGAAATACCAGGGCGTGTAGCCGTGCTGCTCGCGGACGTCGACGAGTTGAACCTCCTTGGCGGCCCCTTCTCCGTCGTTCAGTGCAGAGACTCGGTTGTTGCGTCCCATGCGGATGTCGTACGACTTGGTGATCTTCGCCGACGGGGCGTGATTGGTCTCTCCGCCAAGGGCACGCCACTCGTAGACACCGCCCGACTTGCGTTGGGCCGACTGCATCTCGAGCCGCAGCGCGTCGGTCCGGACCGGTTCGAACTCGACCCGGTTGAATCGGTCGAGTGCCACGCCGTATTCACCCCGAGGTTCGACCGGTTGCCACCGGTCACCCTGTCGAGCGAGCACACGCCACGACGCGGGTCTCTGCACGACGGCGTCGTCGCCGAACCAGTAGACCTCGACGGCGTCGAAGCTGGTCGGTTTCTCGAAGGTGTACTGGAACCACTCCAACGTGCCGCGGTGGTCCCCGTCCATCCAGTGCAAACGCGGGACCGAACCGTCGAGCGAGTGTTTTGGATGCGTCAACTCGTAGGGGCTGCGCGGCCGCGTCTTGAAGAATTTTGCGTCGTCGTCCCAGAGCCGGGTCTGGACGAGTTGCTTCAGCCGGGCGGCTTTGTCGCGATACTCGCGGACGAGATCGTTGCGGCCGGCCATTTCGGCGATCCGGGCGATGGCCGTCGCGTCGCCGTACATGTAGCTGTTGATGGTCGCCCGTTTGCCGCTCTTGCCGATGGAGACCTCCATGCCGTCGCGATCGTCGATCTGCCAAAACAGCCCACTGGACGTCAACCGTGCCTTTTCCCACTCCTGATAGTTGTGCGCCAGGTCGTCCAGCAGGTCGATCAAGTGGTCCTTGTCCTGGTCGACCAGATAGCGTGCGTAAAGGGCGTCG
>JAZFUB010000091.1:0-11758 GCA_036447015.1 Thermoguttaceae bacterium
GCCAACAACTACACGACTGTTGCACGATTTAGCGATCCGAACTCTGGCGCTCATTGGTACACTGCAGATTTCACGATTAATACTGCAGGAACACCACTCCCGGCAGGGCCGGCGAATACGATTGCGCATTACTCTTTTGACAACACGTTTGACGACTCGACCGCTAACATGCTCCACGCAAATCCCGGTGCTTGGGGGTCTCCCGAGTTTAATGTCGACGACAAGCAGTTCGGAACGGCTTCGGCCGATTTTGAGGCCGACAACCTGGAGCATTTGTTTGTCCGCCACGATTCAGCTTTGGCGAATCTGGACAACATGACAATCGCGATGTGGCTCAAACCGGAAAGTTGGGATGGAAGCAGGCGCATCTTCCAGAAAGGCGGCGACGATGAGTTGAGCCTGATGCACAATATTGGGCGGGGATGGCTGTATTCTGCGAACGAGGGTAACGATCTTGAGGCTGCTGAAACCGAGGCTTTCCTTCCACTAGGTGAGTGGCATCACATTGCCCTGGTCGTCGACGGCGACAACGACCTGATGGAGTTGTACAAAGATGGAATCAAGAGTGCCTCGGTAGGATTGGGAGGAAGTGGCGTTAGCAGCACTCTCGCCCCCCTGTGGATCGGTCACAAGGACGGAGGGACGAGCAATGGCGATAATTTTGACGGCCTGATGGACGAGCTGTTCATCTACGACGATGCGTTGAATGCGGCGCAGATCAACAACCTCATGAATTTCAACACGCCAGTCCCCGAACCCTCCACCTTCGCCCTACTGGCCATAGGTGCTGTTGGCCTCATCGTCTACTGGCGACGCCGTAAGGCTGCTTAGCAGTCGGCTCCCGCAACTTTTCAAAGGGGTTTGATATGGACATCGAAACGGGGACGTAGCTAGCTAGTTATTGACGAGCCAATAAACTAGCTGTGTCCCCCGTTTCGACTCCCGAGGTCGAAGACTGAACGAGAAACACGCAAGACAAAAGGAGAGACGCATGAAACGAATCCTATCGCTGCTGCTCGTCTCTCTGTTCGCTGCCGCGATTGCCATGCCGTCGCCTGCTCGCGCTGAACTACGGGCGGGCACGGCCGTCGTCGACATCACGCCACACGAGTGGCCGTTGGCGCCGCGGGGTTCGTTTACACCTCGCCCCGTGGATTCCGCACACGATCCGCTCAATGTGCGGTGTCTGGTTCTCGATGACGGCAACATGAGCGTTCTGCTGGCGGTCGTGGACAGTTGCATGGTCCACCGAGATGTGTTGGACCGGGCCAAAAGACAGGCTTCGGAAGTGACCGGCATCCCCACGGAACATATGCTGATCTCCGCGTCACACACACATTCGGCGCCTTTCGCGAATGCTCGGCACGGCACGCCGCAGGAACTCGCCTACCAGAAACGGCTTCTGGGGGGCATTGTCGAAGCGATCGTCCGGGCTTCCAACAACCGGCAACCGGCGAAAGTCGGCTGGTCTGCTTACGATCTTCCCGACGAGGTCTTCAACCGCCGCTGGTTTCTCAAACCGGGCACGGTACCGACCAATCCCTTTGGCAAAGACACCGACATCGTGAAGATGAACCCGCCGCGAAACAACAACCTCATCAATCCGGCAGGCCCGACCGACCCCGAGGTTTCGGTGCTTTACGTCGAAGATGCCAAAGGACGGCCGCTCTCAGTCTTCGCCAACTACTCGTTGCATTACGTCGGCAACACGGGCGGCCAGATGTCGGCGGATTATTTCGGCGAATTTGCGCGGCTTATGCCCGTCCGCGTTGGCCGCCCGGCGGAAGGCTTTGTCGCCATGTTGTCCAACGGCACGAGCGGCGATATCAACAATATCAATTTCCGCAATCCCCGGCCGCGACGGGAACCTTTCGAGCAGATCCGGATCGTGGCCGGCAAAACGGCGGATGCGGCCGCCCGAGCCATCCGGCAAATCGATTCCCCTTCCGGCAACCTGTCCGGCAATTTGACCCTTGCGATGAAACAGCGGGAGATCACCCTGAAACACCGCGTGCCGACCGCTCAGCAGATCGAGCGTGCAAAAAACATTATCGAGGTCGATGCCGAAGGCGAGAAGAAACTCCCCCATCTCGCCAAGGCTTATGCCGAACGGACGCTCGAGCTGGCCGCGGAACCCCCGACGACCAAGGTGATCATTCAGGCGGTCCGTATCGGGGACCTCGCAATCTGCTCGCTGCCGTTCGAAGTGCTGGTGGAAATCGGCCTCGAGTTGAAAGATAGAAGCCCGGCCGCCGACACCTTTGTCGTTGAACTCGCCAACGGTGGATACGGTTATCTGCCAACGCCCGAGCAACACCAACTCGGTGGCTATGAGACCTGGCTAACGACGAGCAAGGTGCAAAAAGATGGCTCCGTGATCCTCGTCGACAACCTACTCGAAATGCTCGCCGAGCTTTTTCCATAACCCATGATTCCGCTGGGCTACCGCCCCGATTGCATGCGTTTTGCCCATTGCAGGGCCGGACGCTCGATGAGGACGTATGACGTGCCGGCGATCGTGACGCTGAGTGTCAGGCCGGCCGCGGCGAAGAGAAGCCAGTGGTCGGCGACGGAGAATCTTGCCAGTTTCATCGCTTGGGCGATCAGTTTCAGGCAGGGAAGGTGGTAGATGTACACACCGTAGGAAACCAACCCGAGCAGCCGGATCGGGGCAAGTTCGAGGATCGCTTTCGCGGATCGCGAACTCGGGGCACAAACAATCAGTGCCGCCACAAGCAGTGGAACGTATGGCAAGTTGTACCGGCCGTACGGGATGGTCGACCAATCGTCGAACTCGGGCACGGCGAGGATTGCGAAGATCGCTCCGGCACAGAGCCAAAACACGACGTCGAAGCCCCAGGCGAGTGCGCCGGTCGTGCCTCTTTGCCGCGTTCTCGAAAACACGCCGGCGGCAAACACTCCGACCAAAAAGTGCGGTAGGTGGGCGAGCAAGGAATGCGTGAGAACGTAACCATCGGGGCGAATCAGGTAGGTCGGTATTGGCCAATCGCCTACTTGCGATTGGGCCCAAACTACGAGTGCAGCGTGGGCAAGATACGCAGCACCGGCCGCCATCGCCACGCACCCCAGGGCTAACGCCGAAGACCACATCAGACGCCTCAAAACGCTACTTAGCATTGGGAAGACCAAATAGAACTGAACGATGACCGCCAAGGCCCAAAAAGGGCTGGAGATACTGTAGATCGAGAACTCCGCGAGATTGTGCAGGAACAGGAGGTGAAGGATGATGTCGACCAGGCCGCGCGCTGCGCGCCAATCGCCACCCATCACCACGAGCACGGCCAGGCAGGGCAAGTAGGCTGGCAGGATTCGAGCCATGCGGTTGCACACGTAAGCGGTGAGCCAACCGGATCGCCTTGCGGCACCGGTTGACGGGCTTGCGTCCGTCCTCCAGATCGGCAGGCTGAGCAAGAAACCGGTGAGCACGAAGAAAAGGCATACACCCCGGTTGCCGTTCTCGAGCAACTGCCCAAAATCAATCGGGCCGATGCGGCCGTCAAAATGCGATATTTGCTGGAAGTGTACCCCGAACACCGCCAGGCACGCGATCGCGCGGAGCCCGTCCAGGCCGTCAATGCGTGTAGTTTGATGCGGCACGGAAGTCCTCACGGGCCCCCGGCGGAAAAGGCTTTGTCTATTTTGACGAAGTCATTGCCGGCCGGTTGAACCAACCCGATCCGACCGTTCCAGCCGGGAATGCGTTGGATGAGCATCATGTGATCGTTGCAGTAGACTTCCATGCAGTCTTCTTTCGCAAGGATGCGGATTTTCGTGCCGGCGGCGAATGGGAGCCCGCGATCCAGCGCGGTTGGCTTCGGAGTGACATGCCAGCCAACATCAACACGTTCATACGTTTCGCTCTTCCCTTGCACGGCAGTCTAACAAACGCATCCCCAATAATCTACGTCAGCGGTGCGACAAAGAGCAGGATGACAAAGAAGTGACAGGCACTGCCGGCTATCACGAAGACGTGCCAGAGGGCGTGGAAGTGGCGAACGCGGTTGTCGAAGATCAAGAAGACGGTTCCTACCGTGTAGCACAAGCCGCCGATGAGCATCCACCACAGTCCGGTCCCGGGAACAAAACGGGCCAAGGAAGTCGCGGCCACGACCGGCATCCAGCCCAACACGACATAGAGCCAGACCGAGGCCCCGTCGATGCGGTGTGCCAGTAGGATCTTCGAGAGGAAGCCGAACATCGCAAGGGCCCACATGACGGCCAGAAACAGCCACCAGGGGCCCGTTCGTAGGAACACCAGAGAAAACGGTGTATAGGTTGCTACGATCAGCACGTAGATAAAGCCCTGATCGAGCATCCTAAAAAAGCGTTTCCGGTTCGGAGCCGAGCAACCGTGCGACAACGTGGACGTCGCGTACACGGCCACCAAGCTGGACGCATAGATCATGCCCCCCAGCAATCGCCAGAAATCTCTCTCGCGAAGAACCCAAATCGCCAACGCGATCGCACCCAGGATACTTAGCAAGAGGCCCAAACCATGGGTAATCGTGTTGGCGGCTTCTTCCGGGTCGGTGGACCAATCCGACAGAGGGTGGATCCGGTCGTTCTCTAGTTTCATGTTGGATCCTCTCGCCTTGGCACGATCATCGGCGCGTCTTCCGTGCTGAAGCGCACGAATGCCCAGGTCGTCGGTCCGTCGGCGGTCAGCCATACCTTTTCGTCGCCTCTTCGCATTGTGTAGTTGTCGAGCTTGATGGGCAGGTTCTTGATCTTCTTCCAGTTGCGGTCGTAGAGCCCGACGGTGTTGCCGCCCGTGTAGCGTAACTGCTGATGGCTTTCGATGCGTCCCTCGATGGTCATGGTGCCGTTGCCGATGTGAATCACCGGGTTGACGAGCGTGACCTCGGTTTCGGCCAGTGCCTTGAGCCCTTCGACTTTGACCGTGGCTTTGTGGCCGGTCGGGATTTCGCCGAAGCCCAGCTTGAACCAATCGGTTTCGTAGTTGTAGGCCGACGAGATGCTTCGTCGCGGGCCGCCCCAATCGGAGCCGACCCAGTAGGCTTCGCCGTTGGGGATCTCGTGGTACCGGCGGCCCTCGAAGTCGAGCCGCACTACATAGTCGCGATGCCTGGGCATCCGCAGCAGCAACAGCGAGCCGGAACCGTCGCCGGTGACCCAAAGGCCCATGCCCCGATGCTGCTGTAGCTTGAGTCGCTCGTCGGTGTGCCATAAGGGCATCAACACCTCTTGATCTTTGGCACTATACGGTTGATTGCTCCGATTGTCCCGAGTGATCGTCAACGCCCTGCTGTCACCGAAGAGCACGGCGGCGGTCGGGTTTTCCATCTGTTGAGGATCGGGCTGTAGGTCGATATTCCGCGGATTGTCGTAGTCCATTGCCGTGATGATCCGGATCGAGAAATGCGGCGGTTGCGCCGCGTAGGGGTTGTTCAGTTCGAGCACCTGACCGGTCCGGACGTACTGTCCCGGCGTCACGTAGCCCATTTCGCTGCCGGTGCATCCCCACATCACATCGCCCGACCTTCGCGTCAACGGGTTCTTCGTCGGATAGATCTTCAGCACGTTCTCTTCCGGCCGCAGTTTCCAGACTATATCGGAGTGATAGCCCCGGTGTCCGGGCGGATGGAGGGTCGCTTTGATCCGATCGCGTTGGGCCTGCGTCATGTTTCGGCTCGCCTCTTTCCAGAGGCCGACCGTCTCGGCGATCGGTCCGAGCATGCCGTGATCCCGCCAGTTCTTCGACGGATAGTGGCACGCGAAGCCGAACTGGAAATCGTTGAGGTTCAGCGCGGCGGCCTGCGACATGCGCATGTGGGCTTCGTCGAGCGTGCTGGCCGCTCGCGAGATGTGCCAGGTGCGGATGCGCGTGCCGAGGTCCATGATTCGTTGTCCCAGCTTTTGGACCGAATGGAGACGATACTCGAAGTGGCCGAAATATCGCTCCGCTCCGAAGCCGGACGCATAGATCACCGGATGATCGAGCTTGGCATACGTGTCGCCCGTCCACTTGCGATACGACCAATTCGAGTTGGCGAAGTTGCACGGATTCAGCCCGTCGTAGACGATTCGGTCGATATGGCAATAGTTGGCCAGATCGGCCAGTTCCGAGGTCATTTCGTCGTAGAGTTCGCTGCCGAGCCCCGGGAGGAAGGAACTGTTGTACATGGTCACGAGCCCCACCATTTCCTCGTCGGCCGCATGCGCGGCGGCCGTCGTGGAGCCGATCGCCCGTTCGCATTTGCTCAGAATCCACACGTCGCCCTCGGTGTTGAGAAACTGGCCGACCCGGACGATTTCGTTGCCGATCCGGAACATGTTGAACTGGTGATTCTTGCCGACGACCGGCGGATTCCCAGCACTGCCTCCTTCTCCGGTCGTGCTATACGGAAGCTCGACACCTCGGGCCGGCCGGAAGAGGATCGTCGTCTCGTTCTCGTCGATCGGCTTCATCAGCAGGCCATCGCCCCAGCTCTGAAGATCGCGTCGCGGCCGCCCACCGATAAAGATCGGATCGTCGAACGGGATTCGACAGAAATCGTAGTGGATCGAGATGCCGATGCCCTCCTGGTTCATCCGCTCGGCCAGCTTACGAAAACCCTCGCGGCCGTCCTCGAAGAACTTGTCGCTGACCCAACAGTGGTGCCGGCGGTCGGCATACGTCCGGCCATAGACGTGAAAGATTTTGGTGCCGGCCTTTTTCAGATAGGGCAGAATGTCATAGTAGTCCTGCTCGCGTTCGGGAAACTGGATGCCGGAGCCACTGATGTCGGCATACTTTCGCTTCCAATCCTCGATCCATCGCTTGGCCCGGGCGTAGTCCCACGTGCCGCGGACCTTCGGATGCGGCAGTCCCTCGGCGGCCCAGATGCGCAGGAACGTATCGTCTTCGTCGTCATCGTCCCTTCGGAGGTAGATCGCGATGCCGCCTTTGGGCACCTTCGGCCCGCGGTACCAGAGCCACGGCCAATGTGCGATTCCTTTGCCATAATCGCGGGTCATGTAGTCCAGCGCCACGCTCTTGACCGTCTCGCGCGGGACGCGCATCTCCAGCATCAGCTCCAGGTGGACCCGTTTCGGGATGCCGTAGAACTCCTTGATCCGGATCGTCAGGTACCGCTCCTTCTCTTCGACCGCAAAGACCACCCGCTGGGTGTTGGTATCGTTGGAAACGACGTAGTACCCGTCGGGCCGCTCGGCCAGGTTGCGCAGCTTGGTGATTCGGTCGTCGAAGCCTCTGAGGTAGAAACCCATGCTGGGGCTGCCCTGATCGAGCAATTCCCGGCCGTCGGACAACCGCTTGAGCGACACCGGCACACCGGTCGCGCTGAAACCGAGCGTGAAGCGACCGGTTCGGAACGTCATCGGGCGGGCAACCCGTTGACCGGCCGGATCGAACGGAGGTGCCGTCAACAGAATCCGGTCCATCTCCTCCGCCCGAGCCCGGGCTTTAGCGTCCGACTCGACGTCCGGCGATGCGGCGGTGGCAATGCCGGACAGTAGGCCCATCGAGAAAAGGGCAATCGATACGATACAAACATCGGTTAGCTTCATGTTCCATCTCTTCATGCTTGTCGAAGTCGTGGTGTGGCACAATTCACGTGCAGCCGCGTGTTCTACCGAACCCACAAACAAAGTCGCATATCGATTCTTCCAAGCCCACCGGCGGTGACCGGTGGGACCGGTCCGCGAGCCTGTTCGTTAGGCGGTCCCACCGGTCGCCGCCGGTGGGCTTGGAAGGTGTGTGTGCGATCCTACTGGCGACCGTGCTATCGACCGCCGCCGGCGATGCCCCGGGTGTAGGCTCGCAGCAACTCGGACCAATCGGTGGGCGGTTCGTGGCGGGCAGCTTCGCGCATGCCATCGAGACGGTCGGCTTCGATACCGCCGCGGTCGATCCGGGTACCGGCGGGTCGCAACCCGAGGCTTCGCAACGCTTCGTCGAGGTCCTCGCGGGCCGCTTTGCCCTGTGCATCCTCCCGGGCGGCCTCGCTTTTCATCTTCTCCCAGGCCTTGCCGAATCGTTTCAGATCGTCGCGCGTCCAACCGAGTCGATCCAACAGGTCCTGGTCCGGTTCCTGCTTGGCCAATTGCTCGGCGATGTGCTGCAATGCCAGGTCGGTCTGCTCGCGGGCGTAGTCGAGGTTCGGATCGTCGCCGCCAGGTTCGACCGCTTCGGGCGTGTCGTCGGCGTTCGTGAGACTGCTTCCGCCGCCGCCATGGGTCACTTCGCCTTGGCCGTCGGTGCTCGGCCCGTCGGACTGTCGGTCACCAGCTTGACCGCCGGGGGTCGGATTCTGTTCGGGTGTGCCGGGCGACGCGTCGTCGTTTGGCGCCGCCCTTGGGTCGCCTTCCTGGCCGCCCGGTTGCTTATCGCTGGGCCGACCGGGCCCTTCCCTGCCGCTGTCCGTCTCGGGTTTCGAGGCGGAAGTGCCTGTCTGCTGTTCGGTTTCAACTTTGTCGCCGCCGCGTTGGCCGGTCGGACCTTCGCCCTGTTGGGGTGATGGATCGCCGCCCTGCTGGGCATCGGTGTTCGAGCCGGCCGTGCCGGTGCCCGGTTTCCCGGCACGCTGTCCGGCACCCTCCTCGCCGCCGCCTTTGCGGTCGCCGGAGGTTTCGCCCTGCGAATCGCTTTCGTTCGGAGTGGCGGCCGGCGTTCTTGGCGTTTCCTCCGAATCGGATTGACTCTCAGCCATGTCATCGGTCTGTTTCGGACGAGAGCGACTTTCTTCCTGCGGGGACGGTGCATTGGAACTCTCGCCCGGTGTCTTGCCGGCCCCCGGCGATTGCTGTTGCTTGGCCCCGCAACTGCCGCACGTTTCCGCGTCGGGAGATTGCAGTGGTTTGCCGCACTTCGAACAGTCCTTCCGTTCAGACTGGGATTGGCCGTCGGTGTCGTTCTGTTCGGTGCCCGCTTCGCCCGGTTGTTGTTGCTCGCCCGGTTGTTGTTGCTCGCCCGGCTGCTGTTGCTCGTCCGGCTGTTGTTGCTCACCCGGTTGTTGTTGCTCACCCGGCTGTTGTTGCTCGTCCGGCTGCTGTTGCTCGCCCGGCTGCTGTTGCTCGCCCGGTTGTTGTTCCCCCGGCTGCTGCTCGCCGGGTTGCTCCTGTTGCTGCTGTTTCATGTGTTCGAGGATCTTCTCCATCGCATCGCCCGACTGGGTCTCCGGGTCGATCGGCTGACTCGGCTCGTCGGAGTCGTCGGCCGCCTCGGTCCCAGGCTCGTCCGTACCGGCCTCGTCGGTCTGCGACGGATCACCCGATTCGCCCGGCTGCTGCTCAGACGGTTCAGAGTCTTCTGTGGCATCTGCCTGTGGATCGTCTTGCGCCGGAGGCTCTTCCGGTGGCGGCTGCTGAGACGGATCGACCGGCGGATTCTCGGACGGCGGGTTCTCTTGCCGCGGCTGCTCTGGACTTGGCTCGGTCGGGTTCGGTTCGGTCGGGTCAGAGCGCGGTACGTCGGGTTGTGGCTCGGTCGGCTGTCGGCTGTTCGAGTCTAGAATGACAATCCATTGCTTGTCCGTCTGGGCATGGCCGGGGACGGGTCGCTTGTTGTCTTCGGCCTCGGCCCAATAGAGGACACGGTCGCCCGGCTCCAACCCCAGCCGAGTCGGATCGAACAGGTAGGCCTGCTGAAACTCTCCTTGGTGCGGGGCGTCGAGCAACGGCCGACTGCTCAGTTCCCGGCCGCCGTGTTCCATACGCAGCGCGACGCGACTCAGCAGGTAGTCGGGATCTTCGGCCCGTACGCGAATTTCCAACCGCCCGTCGACCGCCAGTTGGACTTCTTCCTGTTGCGGATCGATCAGTTGCACTTGCGGCGGCAGGTCGCGGATGACTTCGATCTCGTGGCGGATCGGCCGACGGTTCTCTCGCCCGGCCTGATCGGTGAAACGCAGTTGGTAGCAATCGTGCAACGGCAAGGTCGGATCGTCGGCATTGAGCTGCAAGATGAAGTGGCCGGTCGCTTCCTTACCGGCGACGATCATCGGCCGGCCGCGGAGCGAGTCGCAATCGAAATCGATCTCGGCCCGTTTGATTTCCTGATTGGCCGTTGCGCGGAGCGTGATCGTGGTGCCTTCGATCGCACGGATGTCGCCCTGACGCTGCACGGTTCGGTCAGTGATGCCCGTGTAGTCGGGATAGTCATAGTCGATCGATTCGACGAGAATGGCCGGGGCCGTCTGCACTTCGATCGTGAATCGTCCGGTCGTGCAGTCGCCCGCCTTCAGGTAATACTCGAGGCCCTGTTGCAGCCCTCGCGAATCGGCCGGCAACTTGCACTGGTGGCGATAGGCGTCCTTGGGAATCGCCATCGGCACGGCCCGATCGACGTCGCGGTCGTCGCCGGTAGAAAAGTAGAGTACAACCGGCTCGTCTTCGTCGAGTCCTTTGACTTCGGCCGAGACGGTGACCGACTCGCCGTGAAAGGCAGCCTTGTCGGCCGTCATGTGACCGGGTTGAATCTCCTCGATCGTCACCCGCGTCGGCGCGCTGATGTTGGCCCAAGGAAAGATGATCCGAGCGGCCGAGGTCAACGGACTCTTGGGCGAAATCACCAGGTACAGACAGAAGACGGCCAGCATGCCCGCCAGGACGTATCCCAAGCGGATGACATGCCGCCGGTCGACGGCCACTTCGAGCTCGACCTGCGACAGATCGGACGCCGCTCGCCGCTCGAGTGCCCGATAGACGACCGGCTGGACGTCACCACGATGGCTACGCATCATCAGAAAGTTGATCAAACTGTTCTTCAGCGACGGTTTGCTTTGTTCGATCGTCTGAGCGGCAAAGATGGGATTGATCCGGTAGATCAGCGAAGGAATCACCGCACGAAAGGCGTAGTATCCGCCGGCGACCAACAGCCCGAGCAACAGCACCGACCGGCCACCGATCCCCAGCCCACCGGCAACCATCCAATGGTCGATCAGCGCGGCGGCCAGCAGATAGGCAAGCACCCCGATCGCCAAGACGATCAGCCCGACGGCCAGATCGACGCCCTTGACGTGCCGCTGCGTCTGGCTCAATCGCTGCTCGATGAAGACTTCCTGCTCGGTCGGCGGCGGCTCAGCGACGGCGTCGGCTGTCTGCTGTGGAGGGGGTTCTGTTCCGACAGTCATGGGGGTATTCCTTGCTATTGCCTCTAACTATTCATTATATCATTTTCGACGCATCTGTCCGGCCTGGGATTCCCTCGATTTCTTGGTGGTTTGCTTTCTTTCAGCGATGAGGGGTGGATTTGGGGCAGAATGTCGCACTTGGGGGGTATGTATAACACGTCTTCGTGGTGGGTTTGGTTGTGTCATGGGTGTTTGTTGGTGGGGCAAAACATATCGAGCAAGCCCCAACGGGGCGACAGTCAATAGCCCAGAGCGTGAGCCCTGGGAGTCAATGCCTCAATCGTGCAGAAGCCCCGAAGGGGTGACAGTAGCGTTGAGATCAATGCTACTGTCGCCCCTTCGGGCAACGCCGTGAAGGATTTTTCGTAGCCGGATTCGCAAGAATTCGGGCGTTTTCGTCACTCGCCCGAAGTCTTGCGACTCCGGCTACGGCAAGAATACCGCATATTCCCCGCATAAGAATCCTTCACGGCGTTGCCCTTCGGGGCTAGCGGGCGTGCGTTGGCTAGCGTTCCCAGGGCTTACGCCCTCGTTGTTACACACATCTCTTCATGATGGCTTCAGGAACAGGGCCATTTATGGTCCTTTCCGCCGCAGGCGGTATTAGGCCCGACGTTTACGTCGGGTTGCGTAGGCTCAACCCT
>JAZFUB010000092.1:0-2510 GCA_036447015.1 Thermoguttaceae bacterium
GAAGAACGAAGGAAGGGCAGCAGGAAGGACGGACGGGAAGAAGGAAGGAAGAAACGCGGCCTTTTCCCCTTTTCCCCCCTTTCCCCTTTTCCCCTCCCTTCTTCCTTTCCCTTCTTCCCTCTCGTTCCCTTTTTTCCTGACTGTAAAATGCCGGCCATTGCAACACCACCTTCCCCCGGCTGCGTTGTACGATATAATTATCGGTTCGGATCGTGCGAACCCCACCTAGGAGGAGTGTGATGGATAAAGAGTTGACCGACCGTGCCGAGGCTATCCAACAACGGATTCTCCAACTACGAGACTCTCTTTGACTACGCCCAGAAGCGATCTGAAGTCGATGCCATCGATAAACAGATGGCGGCGCCCGATTTCTGGAACAACCAGGAAAAGGCCCGGGAAGTGGTGGGCCAACTAAAAGGTCTCAGGGCGGTTCTCGTTCCGATGGAGAGCATTTCGGCCGCAGGCGACGACTTGGCTACCATGATCGAAATGGCCGCGGAAGACGAAAGCTTTGCGGCGGAAGTGCCCGGCCAATTGGCTGGGCTCGAAGAGGATCTCGATGAGCTCGAGACGAAGGCCCTTTTGAACGGGCCGTTGGATCCCAGTCCGGCCATCCTTACGATCAATGCCCGCGACGGCGGCACCGACGCGAACGATTGGGCGGAAATGCTGCTGAGGATGTATCTCGCCTGGGCTCAGAAGAACGACTACAAGACCGAACTGTTGGACCGTCAGGACAATGAAGAGGCGGGCATCAACAACGCGTCGATCGCGATCCGTGGGCCGATGGCCTATGGATACCTCAAGGGAGAGTCGGGCATGCACCGGCTGATTCGCATCAGTCCGTTCAATTCCGAGGGGAAACGCCAGACCAGCTTTGCGGCCGTCGACGTCGCACCGGAGGTTTCCGACCAGATCGAAATCGAGGTCCGCCCCGAAGACGTTCGCGAGGACATTTTCCGTGCCAGCGGCGCCGGCGGCCAGCACGTGAACAAGACGTCCAGCGCGATCCGGCTCACACACCTGCCGACCAATACGGTGGTCCAGTGCCAAAGCGAGCGGAGCCAGCACAAGAACCGAGCTACGGCGAACAAGCTGCTGCGCGCGAAACTGGCCCAAATCGAAGAGCGAAAACGCGAGGCCGAGCAGGCCGCCAAGTACAGCCAGATGCCGAAGGTGGGGTTCGGTTCCCAGATCCGAAGTTACTTCCTCCACCCCGACCAACGGGTGAAAGATTCCCGAACCGGCCACCTGGTCGGCAACTTCAACAGTGTGTTGGACGGAAATATTCAGGGTTTTCTCGACGCTTTCCTTCGTTTTCGCGTCGGGAAGAAGTAGTGTTGTTGTGTTGATATGGCGGTCGTCCGATCGCCCGACATCGATCCGAATCTTCTTGAGAAGAGCAGACCGAACAGACATGCACGCCCAGCGCATTGAAAAGTTGAAGCAGGAATACACGGGCCAATACGTAATGATCGACTCGGATCGCCCCGAGTTGGCCCGCCTGAAGGACGTCTTGGGACAAGTGCGAACCGTCAACTTCAACGGTCGGGCATTGGTCGAGTTCGACGGAGCCGACCGAACCTGGTACGACCTGGAACTGGACTATCTGAAGGTCATCGACAAGTCGCAGCCCAACGGCACCGAAGAGATTGCTCCCCAGAGCGTCACCAAGGAGCCGGCGGCGAACCAACCCGAGCCGACCGAGGAACCGCCGCCGACACAGAAGCTGTCTCGTCTGGAGTTGGCCCGACTACAGAAGGCCGGCACCGGCGACGAGAAGTAATTCAGGAAACACCGAAGACACGGTGTGCCACGCAACTTTCTCAACGGTCGTTACGTTGTCGCGGCCACCACCTTGTCGTCGTGACGGTTTTCGGCTCGGCTGGTATCGATCGCCATGTCCAGGGTGACGCTCCAGCGGCCTTCGGCGTCCGGCTGCACGTGCCAGTGCGGCAGCACGGCGACCGACTGATGGACCAACTCGAAGCCGCCTTCCGACTGGCTGACCGTCTCGATCGGGAACGCCCAGAAGTGTGTCGGGCGCGATGCCTTCAGGCCCACGTCGATCCCGAGCCACTCGTCTCTCAGGCTCAGGTTGTTCGTGTCGCTCAGATCCAACCGCGTGCCGAGTTGGCCCAGTTGTTTGCCGTCGGCGTCGAAGAAGTAGCGATCGTCCAGCCCGCCGGGCATGCCCGCGAAATTGAACTCGACCGCAAAATGCAACGGCTCGCCCTGCGGCAGCCCTTCCAGCACGTAGGCGATCTGAAGCGAGGAACTTCCGGCATCCAGGGTCAGCCCCTTGATGATCTTCACCGGCGTGTCGTCCACCTTACCGTCGCGGATCAGTTGGACCTGAATGCGCTCGGGGTTGCGTCGCAATCGGGTCTCATAGATGCCGTCGACAAAGTCGCCTTTCGCAGCGGCCCGGCCCGACGCGACCGCATCGAGCGTGGCGTCGCGGTCGTAGAACAGGTCGACCAGACTCTTGCGAGGATGGTCGTCGTATT
>JAZFUB010000093.1:0-16521 GCA_036447015.1 Thermoguttaceae bacterium
GCCGCACGTTACAAGCCCCATAAGAAAGACAAACCATCCTGCGGAATGCCCAAACTCGTCCGAGCAAGTCCAGCACATCGGAAAAAACTGAAACAGTTCGACCTGCAAAACGCCACATAAAGTCCTTCACGGCGTTGCCCGAAGGGGCGCTAGTCACAAGCGATTTCAGCCCCGAAGGGGCGCTAGTCACAAGCGATTTCAGCCCCGAAGGGGCGCTAGTCAATAGCCCAGGGCATAAGCCCTGGGACTGCTCGCCAGCGCACCCTCACAAGCCCCGAAGGGGCGACAGAACCGTTGCCTTCGGGTCCTCTGCCGCCCCTTCGGGGCTCTTGTGCGATTGGGAGACCGGAGTCCCAGGGCTTGCGCCCTGGGCTATTGACGATCGCCCCTTCGGGGCTTGCATGACACGACGCTTGCCATGCCCCCGGCCTTTGGGGTATACTCAATGGCATGCTCTTCTCCCCTCGGATCAAGATCGGGCCGTTGGCCGCGCTTTGTCGGCGTCAGGCGACCGCGTTGGGCGCCGGGATCGATGTGCGGACCGCTTGGGATCGGGAAGTCGATCGGGCCTCCGGCCATGCGGATCGGGCGCGGATGACCGACGTCAGCGAGGCGGTTGACCGGGGCGAACCGTTGGCTGCCGCCTTGGCCGACACGGGCGACTATTTTCCTACGCTTTTCCGGGAGTTGACCGACGTCGGTGAACAGACGGGCCATCTGAGCGAAGTCTTTGCCCGGCTGGCCGAGAATTATGAGGATCAGGTCAAGATGCGCCGCGTCTTCCTGGCCGCCATCGCCTGGCCCGTCTTCCAACTGATCGCGGCCGTGTTGATCATCGGTTTCCTCATCTGGATCATGGGCGTGATCGGCAACGGAAAGATCGATCCGCTGGGCTTCGGCCTGGTCGGCAATACGGGGCTGGCGATCTACGTGGTTTTCGTGGCCGGCATTGCTGCGGCGATCTTTGTTCTTGTCGAGGCGATTCGTCGTGGCCGGATGTGGACCCGGCCGATTCAGCAATTCGTGATGCGGCTGCCCGGGATCGGAAAACCGCTCACGACGCTGGCCCTGGCCCGGCTGGCATGGTCGATGCATTTGACGATGAAGACCGGCATGGAAGTCCGCCGCGCGTTGCGATTGAGCCTGCAAAGCACGCGAAATGCGATCTACACCGACCAGATCGATCCGATCGATGCGGAGATTGCCGCGGGCAACTCGGTCTACGAGGCGTTCCGCAGCACCGGGTCGTTCCCAGCGGACTTCCTCGACACGTTGGCCGTCGGTGAGCAGAGCGGGCGAATCGTCGAGTCGATGGAGCGACTCTCGCGCCAGTACCATGACTACGCCCGAACGGCGCTGGCCACGTTGAACGTATTGGCCGGCTTCGCCGTCTGGGGCGTCATCGCGGCGATCATCATCGTCATGATCTTCCGGCTGTTCGGTTTCTACGTCGGAATGATCAACGATGCCATGCCGCCGTAGGATGGTTGTGTTACGTTGTCCATGCAGTTGTTAGCCGCGGAACTTGCTCCGCGCTGAGGCGGCAGAACCTTCGACCAAAACAGCGCGGAGCAAGCTCCGCGGCTAACGAATCGATCCAACGTTGGACGATTGTTCGGTTCAGTGCGCTATCGTCCCGTCGTGACGACTCGCTGCTCGTCCTCCACTTCGCACATCACGCGGAAGCCGACGTCGAAAACGACCTGGTCGGCGGCGTAGGCCAGTCGCGAGGCGCTTCGGCATCGTATTGGGCGGTCGTACCAGGAGCCTCCGCGGACGACCTTCTTGCCCTCTTCATCGGCCGGCCCATATTGCGATCGGGTCCACTCGGCCGCGTTGCCGTGCATGTCGTGCAATCCCCATGGGTTGGCTGCGAAGGTGCCGACCGGGGCCGACACTCGGTGGCGGTCGTCGAATCGCGTGTCGGCCGGCCGCCATGGCGGGATCGCCCCGGAGGGCAAACTCCAGCCGAACGTGTCGACCGAATGGTGCGTGGCGTCCGAGACGTTCGCATACGTCGCGAAATCGGTGTCGAGCGTGCCGTACCAGAGCGGCGTTGCGGTGCCCGCGCGGCAGGCGTATTCCCATTGGACCTCGGTCGGAAGGCGGAACGTTCGCCCGGTCTGCTCGCTAAGCCAACGGCAGAAGGCCGTGGCCTGCTGCCACGAGACGCGAACCACCGGCTGGTCTGGTTCGTTGACCGGATAACCCCGTTCTCGAACGCTGAACTGCAGGAAATCGCCATGTTCGAGCCGGCTGTCGTGCGTCGGATCGAATTGGGCGAACTGGGCATTGGTTATCTCGCATTGGCCGAGCCAGAACGGTTTGTCGATGGTCATCTGCGTTGGCGTTCCTTCGTCCGGATAGCCGTCCGCCTGGCCCATGATGAACCGGCCGGCGGGGATCTTGAGCAGTCGAAGTTCCATGCCATCGATCGGTTCGACGGCGAGCGTTGTCGGCGCGGCGCCCTGACGCCGCTCTGCCTCGGCCGCATCGAACGGCCAATCGGGACATTCGAGTTTGACGAGCGTTGCTTTCGGCATCGGCTCGGGTAGGACCGGTTTGATCGCATTGTCGTCCTGTCCGTACGCTGCCTCGGGATCGTCGTCGACGCTCGTGTAGAGGTTGCGCATGGCCTGGCGTCGGGCGAACTGATTCTCGACCCGTTTCTGGCCGCAGACCTCGGCCCAGGTGCCGTGGTACGGCGTGTGCAGATCGATCCACGTGACCAGCCGGCTCCACGCCTCGGTGTCGAGCCGAACGTTGTAATGGCCCTTCTGGATCAGTTGCACGAGTTTCGTCGTGTCGGCATGGAACTCGCGGGGCGGGAGCATGTGCAGATCGCTCTCGATCGTCGGCGAGCGGACGAACTTGCGCAGTTCGAAGTAGGAGGGCGAGAAGTGGGCCGCCGTGTTGTAGCTGGCACTCTTGCCCTGCATGTTGATTTCGGGCCGGTCCGTCAAGTCGGCAAGCACCAGACCGTCGCCGCGCTGCTCTCCGTTGTGGCAGCCGACGCAATACTTGTCCAACACCGGCTGGACTTCACGGCGGAAGGCAAACCCACGAGCCGGCCCGAACCAGGGTTCGATCACCGAAGGCGCTCGGCCGGCCGCGATCGGTCGACCGCTCGGCGGAGCGGCGTTCTGGTCCTCGTGGCATCCGACGCACGAGACGACTTCGCCCGGCATGGCGGTAAACCAACTCCGCATCAGTTGGATCGCCTTGCCCTCCCCGTCGAGCGGTTGCACGGCGATCGGTGTGTAGGCCGGCACGCGGAAGTAGGCCGATCCGTCGGGCTCGACCGGCACGGTGCCGAGGATCTGCTTGACGTCCCAGGGCCCGTCGAGTCCCACTCGATCGATCTGCCCTCCCATGCCCTGGTACGAAAAATGATAGCCGACCAACCGCAGCGACTTGACGGTCCCCCGACGCACTCCTTTCAAGCCGTCGCCCTGATAGATATCCGACAGCATGACGATGGCTTCCTTCTGCGTCGGATCGACCCGGTCGGGCACCACGGGCGGACGACGGGTGGCACGCAGCGGCACCGGCTCCATCATCGCACGGCCGGGCGATTCACAGAGCAGCACGAAGTTGTCGAACACATCGACCAGATAGATCCCCCAGAGCGACTGGGCCGTCGGTTGGCAGGAGGCCAGGAAGTATTTCTCGCTCAGCGGATAAGGGTGCAGGAATCGGGGACACCGGTTCTGCGTCAGACCGTCCAACAGGATCGGCTCGACCTCTTGGCCATGGCCGGGGATCCGCTGCACGACGCCGTCGGCCTCGAACCGTCCCTTGGCCGGGTCGAAGAGGACCAACTCGCCCATCCGCGGTCTGTCGTGATGGCCGCCGACGACGGCGACGAACTTCGTCGGATCGCCCGGGATCGGCCGGGCGTAGAACATCGCGTTGGGCCAATAGGAATTGCTCCCGTAGTGCTGCACTTGTTCGGTGCCGTCGGGGTTCATGTGGAACAGGATCCGGTAGAACGCGTGCGGCGTGTCGGTGTATTCCCAGCGGAGATACATGACCCGGCCGTTGTTCAACACGGTTGGGCACCAGTTGTGCTCCTGGTCGACCGTCAACTGGCGGACCACCCCGTCGACCGCTCGCAGGTAGAGATTCGTCACGTGCGAACTGCCGCGCACACACGGCACGCCGACGAACGGAGCGGTCGAATTGAAGATGATCCTTTCGTTGGGCAGGTAGCAGGCGTCGTAGTTGTCGACGTCCGGCTGGTCGATGGTCGCCACCTCGTGCAGATCCGAGCCATCCGAGTTCATCTCGAAGATCTGCCACCGTCGGTTCTCGCCCGGCATCGAGAAGAGCATCTTCCGGCCGTCGAAATGCAGATCGACGTCACCAACGAATCGGCCGTCTTCCGGTTTCCAGAGCGTGGTGAGCTTCCCCTCGGGACCGACGGGCGAGAGCACGGCGATCCGGTTGTCGTGCCCCACCTTGTTCAGGCTGCTATTGCTCTGCCAATTGGTCGGCAAGGCAAGGTTGCTCGCACTGCGGCCTACCAGCAGAAGCTGATCGAAATCCAACAGTGGATTGGCCAACAGGGCTTCTGTCTTGAGCTGTTCGAACTGCTTGACGATCTCGTCGATTTGTTCGTCGCGATCTTCTTTAGCGTCTTGCTCGACCTCCTCCTCATACGATGCTTCCAGCGTTTTCAGTCGTGCGAGAGACTCGGCCGCCTTGGGATACCGGTCGCCGAACGTCTCGCTCAGGTCGACGATGGCCAGACGCAGTGCGGTCCAGGCTCCCTCGGGCACACCCGGCTCGCGCAGCAGCCCGGCCGGGACGTGGTGCTTTTCGACGACCACCTTTTGCCACGATTTGTCATCGGCCAGATAGTTCAGGATGTTGCCGGTCAGCCGCTCGAGGTTCTTGCGATGTGCGTTCGCCGCATGGCTGTAGTGCGGCAGTCGCCAGCCCATGACGATGATCCGCCCGACGCCCGATTCGTATTCAACCAGGCCGTTCTCGCTACCGCCGGTCCGGGCCAACAGCATGCCGCCGGCCGGGCCGCCCGAGCCGTGGAAGTCGGAGTAGGCCGGATGGCCCGCGTCGCTGATCTGTACGACGTTGCCCGAGAATGCGAGCCCCTGGAAGATCGGGTGCTTCTTCTTCAGCGGAACGAGCATCGCGCGGCCCGTATCGTTGCCCGGCCCGCCGAGCCGAGGTCGGATCGGTTCGACGCCCAGTTGGTTGACCATGGCCAGTGCGGCACCGGAGAGGAACAAGCTGTGTCCTCCGTCGACGTACTTCCGCAAGGCTTCGATCGTCTTGGCGTCGTGGATCGGGCCGGTCTGTTCGGTCGAATCGCCCTGGTGGTGCCAGAGGACAGGGAACGAATCGAGTGCGATCTCCTTGCCCGTCGTGTCGACGAAGCGTCCGTCGCCGGCCGGCAGGATGAGCGTGGCGTTGCCGAGTTGGCCGGCCAGTTGATAGGCGGCCTTTGCCTCCACTCCCATTCGCTCGATCGAATCGACCGGGGCGAGCACCGCAATCCGATCGTCGGCCGCACGGCACGGCGTGATGAGCAGCGGTATTGCGATCACCGCCAGCGTTGCAACGGTTAGTGCCCGGGAAACGCTCTTCTTCGAACGACGGTTCATCGTATCCTCCGCGTTATCGTGTTCATGCTGCGTACGTATCTTCCAAGCCCACCGACCGCAGTCGGTGGGCTTGGGTTGTGTGCCTATGCACCTCGAATTCCCGGATGCCCTCTACAAGCAAGAAGTCGCACACGACTAAGGTCTATTGTACATGCTCCGGCAGGCGGTTGGAACAGCGCCCCGATCATCGCCGTGCCGGCGACGGCTAAACATTGGTGGGGGTTGTTCGATCTTGTGGTGACGGGTATCCTCGGGTATCGAATCGACTGTAGCAAAGGACTCTCCGATGGTGGATTCTCGACAGGTGCAATCTCGACGCGCCGATACCGGCGCCGTGCTCTTCGCGCTCGTTCTCCCGACGCTGGTTACCTTGGCCTACTTCGTCCTGATGGCCGGATACTCCAGCCAGGCACAGCAAACGACCTATAGTATCGGCAAGGGGATCCAGTTCCTGTTTCCGATCGTCTGGGTGCTGGCCTTCCAACGCTGCCGGCCGAGGTGGAAGGGGCCGAAACTGGGCGAGCTGCTCGAAGGTCTTGCGTTCGGGGCGCTGGTCCTCGTGGCCACGCTGCTGCTGTACCATGGATGGCTCAAACCGCACGGCTACTTCGACGAGCCGGGGGCCGAGATCCAGAAGAAAGTGATGGGCTTCGGTGCCGATACCTTGGCCAAGTACGTGCTGCTGGGAACCTTCTATGCGCTGTGCCATTCGTTCTTGGAAGAGTACTACTGGCGCTGGTTCGTGTTCGGGCAGCTGCGCCGGCTGGTCTCGTTTCCGACGGCCCTGGTCGTTGCGAGCCTCGGTTTCATGGCCCATCACGTGCTCGTGCTGGCAACGTTCTTCGGATGGGACAATCCGGCAACGTGGCTCTTTTCGGCGGCGGTGGCCGTCGGCGGCGTGGTTTGGGGCTGGATGGTCGAGCGCCACGGATCGCTCTGGGGACCTTGGATCAGCCACCTGCTGGTCGACGCAGCCATCTTCGCGATCGGCTACGACCTGGTGCGCCATCTGCTCGGCTGAGCAACCTACCGACCCCCGCGAGGGAAGAACTGTTGCGTGTTGTTGAAGAACTGGCCGGTGGTTCGCGGCACCGTCCCGGTCTGCGTGCCGATGCGCTGAATGGTCGATCCCTGGATCCGGCTGCTGTTCTGCAGCCCGCGAATCTGACCGGCCGCTTGCCGACTCGCATTGATCTGCTCGACCCTGGGTCTGACGAGCGTACTGTAGTTGTCGACCCGGCCGAAGTCGGTATCGTTGCGGAACAGGTTCATGTACGGACTGATGCCGCTGCCACCGCGTCGATAGTCCGAATACGGCTTCTTGATCGAAGTTCCGTAGCCTCCGCCCCCAATGACGGCCGCTGGGCGACGGAAACCGGCGGTCGGTTGTCTCGAATAGGGTGAGTAGCCGCGGAAGTCCTGCACGGTCAACGGGTTGCCCAGCGTCGACGAGCCGAACGGCCGTATCGGCGGCAGCGCATTGCGCCGCGGACCGCCGGGTGGCGTGGTCGGCGTGCGCCACAGGCTCGGATAGTCAAGCAACGGGTTGTTGAAACCGCCGGCCGACGGATTCAACTGCGACGTGGGCGAGCCCATGGGATAAACGGCCTGCCCGGCGTTCGGATCCGTCGGTGCATACGGAATCCGCGGTTGCAGACCGGCCGACGACCGGCCACCGAAACGCGTCGATGGCTGCGAAAGACCCGGTGAGTATCCGAGGCCGGGGCTGGTCAAGCTCTGAGTCGGTTGCCACGCCGGCGCACCGGGCGAGTCGATTCCCGGCAAAGCCACACCGCCGATCAGTAACGTCCAAATTCCAAAGGCGACCGTCATTGCAATTACCTCCTATCGCGAGCCAAGCCCGCAAATCAAAAGCACCTGAAAGCATGCGCGCCCGGCGCGCCCAAGCTGCAACGTAAGACCCTAAATTGTTTCGACAGGACAAGCCGGCGGCGGGAAATACAGCTTGTAGCGATTTCCACCGTCTAACTCGATTGTACGCTGATCGGGCCGACGTGGCAATCAAGAAAAAGCCGAATTTTGCCCTGTCACCCCGGCCCATCACACGTCTCGCAGCCTGTCCCCCCAATGGTATTGCTTCGACTCAACGGTTCCGCTTGTTGAAGCTACGCCCGAGCGTTTGCATGCTTCGTATCGTCGATCCACCCAGCGTAGTGGCACTGGCAGCCTCCTCGAACGGTCGGGTCAGCTTCGTGACGATGTTCGTCAGTGCCGTCAACTCGTTCTCGGCGATGTAGAGGCGGTCGCCCGGCAGAATCTGGTAGTTGGTCGACGCACTGCCCCCGCGGAGCATCGCGTCGTAGTCGACCGGCAAATGCTGCACACAGCCGGTGCGTGCCGGGGCGGGCCGCGCGATCCAGATCTCCTTGCTCGAAAGCTGCGATCGGCCCCCGATCTGGCTCAACGCATACAGCACGGTCTCCTTGCCGGTGATCGGCAGCCGTGTGATATTGTCGCCCAAATTGGCCCCTTCGGTAATCACGTAATAAAATTTGCTGTTATAGGCGGTCACGTCGACGGCCACCTCGGGCGAATCGAAGTACTGGGCCAGGTGATTCTCGATCGAGGCCCGGGCTTCCGCAACCGTCATGCCCGCAATGCTCACCGAGCCGTACCGACGCAGGTTGACCGTGCCGTCGAGCCCGACCAGATACTGGCCGGTAATCTCCTGGGTTCCGGCGGCCCGGGCCAATTGGATCGAAACCTCCGGCTGGCGGAGAACCTGGCGCAAGTGCTCGTCGACCGCGGCGTTGATCTCCTCGATCGTCATGCCGACCACGCGGACCGCCCCGTAGGTCGGGCCCAGATTGATGATGCCCTCGCTCTCGACCATCAGAAAGGCGTTGCTGATCGGTTGGTCGGGAAAGGTGCCGATCACGTCAACCTGCAGGACATCGTAGACCTCGGCCCGATACGGCGGCAGCGGCACCAGCTTGAGCATCTCGATCGTAAGCACGTCCGGCGGTGCGATCCGATACGAGGGCAACGACATCAGCGACTTCTCGCGCGGCGGTTCCAAACTGGAGGGAACGACCGGCTGGTTGAGCGTCGGATCGTAGAAATCGATCGAGTGGCAACCGGACAGCCCCATCGCGACAAACACCGTCAACATCGCCGGCAAAAAGACCCGATTCGATAGGCAAGCGGTCGTCATGGCTCGGTTTCCCAAGGATTGGCAGCGAACGGCCGGGGTTCGATGAGCGGCACGGGTTTCGATAAACGCCGCGGGTCGGTCGAACGACCTGGAAGAGTAGTGAATCTACGCAGTCCGCGCAGACATCCCGCAAAGTCTTACAGGACACCTCTGGTCGGAATAATCGGCAAAGTCGACCAATTACTTGAACAACGTCGCAGATTCTCCAGATTATTGGGCATTCAATCGCCCAACAACGCCACGCGGAGTGCCGCAAAAAGTTAGCCGCGGAGCCTGCTCCGCGTTGCTCCAGACAAGTTCCACCCGCCCCAAGCAGAATCCCGCCGGCTTGCCCGGCGGATCGTTCGGTTTCCCGCTACATCAAGGCTGCCTACGCCGTATAGAAATCCCGCCGGCTTGCCCGGCGGAATATTCGGTTTTCCACTACGGTCGAGTGCGACCCAGTGCCCAGGAAGTGAGCACCCGAACGATCCGCCGGGCAAGCCGGCGGGATTCCCGGGCAATCGGAGAGGCGGTGTGTAGTGAGAAACCGAACGATCCGCCGGGCAAGCCGGCGGGATTTGTGTAGTACAGCGCGGGGCAAGGCTCCCAATACCGTTTAAGATGCGCTGTTAGCCCCGTCGCCCGCGACGGGTTCATTGTGGAATCCAACGTATTTTCCGGTCGCAGGCGACCGGGCTAACACGGTTTGCCACGCTAGATTAAACGGTTCATCGCAGATTTGCGTACCTCAAGGCAGACATCAGGGGGAGTACCGGTGCCTCTTCTCTGTTGCCGGGCCCCCATAACTCCAACACCACGCACTTCGGCGCATTGATGAGCAGAGAAGAGGCACCGGTACTCCCCCTGTACGTCTCCCAGGTACGCATTAGTGCGATGAGCCGATTAAACGGTATTGGGGCAACCCCCCGCCGCTAACGATCAACGGCGGCCAGAGCACGAAAAAACCCCCGGCTGCGGTGGCAACCGGGGGTTCGTGCGATTCGGTTATTGAAGGAGCGGTGCGATCGCTCGATTAGAGTTCCGCTTCGTCGAAGACGCCAACAAGGTTGGCGCCTTGGTCCGACGTTGGCAACAAAGCTTGCGCTCCCTTGCTATCAGGCGTCATCAGGTGCTGGTAGACCATATAATCGATGTCGTCGCGGATCGTCCGAACGTGGCCATCACAGAAACCGACGAACACGACGCCGCCGTGCATCGACGAAACGCCGCCCGGCTCGGGGGGGATGGTATCCATATTCGAAGCGATTCGGAAATTCGATACATCGGTGTCTGCCTTCCAGATGCAACCAAGCCCAAGTATTACTTGGGGCGGTCCTATGAGACCGGCCTCGCGCTCATCCTGCGGGGAACCGGACAGAGTCCGATCGTCCCCACGCGCCCAGGGTCCTGCCTTGACACTTTCGGCCACCAACAACGTGTTCTGGGAGCCGTCTCGCTGGCCCAGATAGTCCATCGAGACGTTGACTCTTGTTACTACGATGTTGCCCGAGTTGTCGTATTCCGGTAAGTGGTTGTGGTAGACGCCGTTCACACGGTAGTCCTGGACGGGATCGGCGTGAGGCTCTACTTCCGAGTCCAGGCGACCGCAGTTGACGACATAGGCGCTGGAGACGGAACCGGCAGAGGTCGATTCGGCCGGATTGCTCGGACAAGACATCACGTCCAGGTACACGAATCCATCAGGCCCGGGCTTGCCGTCATTGTCTTCGTAGGCAAGTCCGCTCTTCCACAGCGGGACCAGATCGTTCCGGTCCATCACGGAGAAGAGCATCGGCAGCCAACCGCAATTGACCGGCTCACCGTTGTCGTCGGTTCCGATCTGATTGAGATACCCGGGGAATTTCCGGTTGCTCGACTCGTAGTTGAGCATTGCCAGCACAATGTTCTTCTCGCTATTCATGCAGACCGCGCGGCGGCCGGCCTCTCGGGCGGCTTGGATGGCCGGTAGCAACAGGGCCATCAACATTCCAATGATGGTGATCACCACCAACAACTCAACAAGTGTAAACCCTCTACCTGTCCGGCGTTTCATGTCGGTTCCTCCACATATCTTTCTGTGTCAATGGACACCTTGCCCAACGATTATCCTCGCAGAATTGCCGGAAGAAATCAAGCGTTTTCGACAATTCGGGCCGGATTGGACTCAAATTCCTTGCCGAGGCAAGATGAAACCACTAGAATGGGGGCATGACGACAGACCCTAGTGCTGTGTCGGCATCCGAGAATTCCGCTGCGCTGTGCGCATGGCGTCCAAGCCCACCGGCTGCGTCCGGTGGTACCCGGCGCTCGCACTCGGTCGGTCCCACCGGACGCAGCCGGTGGGCTTGGAGCATGGCACCCTGGGCGGAAATGCCCTGAAATCCGGCCCGGGCGTTGATGAGGCTGGCGTTTTCTTCCGATTCTTGGAATAATGAAGGGGCAATAAGCCAGAGGGGCGTCGAAGGGCAAACGGCACACGTGAAGGAACAGAAGGGTTGCGAATCATGGTTACGCAAAATCGCCAAGGGTTTACGCTGGTCGAGTTGCTGGTGGTCATCGTGATCATCAGCATGTTGATCGGGCTGCTGGTGCCCGCCGTCCAAGGGGCCCGCGAACGTGCCCGACAGGTCGAGTGCATGAACAACCAGAAGAATCTAGCCTCGGCCGTCAACCAGTACGAAGTCGCCAAGAAACGGTTTCCGGGTTACCTCAACGTGGTCAGTACGTTCCGTGGGGGCAGAAATCCGGATCCCGACTTCCGAAGCTGGGTTGTTCCACTGCTTCCCTACTTGGGACGCAACGACCTGTGGGAAATCTACCGCGATACCACGATACGGATTCGCGATAAGACGACCGCCGCGGTGTACCTGGAGTTGACGGTGTGCCCGAGCAACACGCCGGAATCAACATTCATTACGCCGCTCGCGTATGTGGTCAACTGCGGCATGGTGGATGGATTCGCGCCGAACGCCACTCCCCCGAATGACCCTGATTTTGTGTACAACGGCGTGTTTCACAATCGTTACTTTCCTGTGGTCGACGTCACGATGACCGACATCAAAGACGGGGCGGCTGCCACACTGATGATCTCGGAGCACTTGCTTCACGTCGAGTGGGCGCAAGACCGGACGCTGGCGGACCAGGACCCGTTATTGGGCTTGCGAGAAGGTGATGGTTTAGTAAATGGCATCCCCACCGGTGGCGTCGGATTCACATGGCAACTGGCCCCCGATTCCACGGAACTTGACTCCTGGCAGATCAATGAGCCGGAGGGTGCCCTGCCTAGTAATCCGGGCGGAACGCCGCAATCTCGCCATCCGGCCGGCGTGATCGTGGCTTTCTGCGACGGGCATACGCAGTTTCTGGGGGACAACATCCACTATCTCGTCTACCAACACCTGATGACGCCCGACAGCAAGCGGGCACGGAGCGAGATGCTGCAGGCGCTGTACGGACCGGATCCGACTATCGATCCGGCCACCCACCCCGATCCCAACCTCAAAGGCACGCTCAGCGAGGGCGACTACAAGTAGGGTTGGCGACGGTCCGAGGCGGACGAGATTCTTGTTGCCGGTGCCATGCTCCACGCTTGCGCGAGGCGGTGCAGGAATTCCTTACGTCACACACCCGTCCAAGCCCACCGACGGCGTTCGGTGGGACCGGGCGCCATGCACAAGTTCCAGTCGCCTCAACCCGAATCCCGCCGGCTCGCCCGGCGGATCGTTCGGTTTCCCACTACATCAAGACTACGTTTGCCGTGTAGAAATCCCGCCGGCTTGCCCGGCGGATTATTCGGTTTTCCACGGCGGTCGAGTTCGGCCCAGTGCCGGGGAAGTGAGAAACCGAACGATCCGCCGGACAAGCCGGCGGGATTCCCGAGCGATCGCGGGAGGCGGTGTGTAGTAGAAAGCCGAACGATCCGCCGGACAAGCCGGCGGGATTTGGGAAGACCCTTACCCAGCGTGCGCTGCGCGCCCCTGGGCTTTGTTGTTGGACCCCGTTGGGGTCTATTGACCTTCCCGCCGTAGATAGCCCGCGCTGGATTGGAAGTAGCGTTGGCGGCGGGATTGGACCGTCGGTTGGTGCTCGGCCTGTTGGGTTTCGAGGTCGTGGAGATTGGCCCGGCAGTAGCGGCAGCCGATCTGCTTCAGATGGAACGCGATGTGGTCGGCCTGCTCGTCGGGCATCGCACCGAGCAGGTAGCTGCCCAACTGGTCGCGCGACGGACAACTGAGCCGACCGCGGCGCCAGATATCGCCCAACGAATGCACGCCCGAATCGCGACGCGATTGGGTGGCCGTTACCTGGGCGAGCAACTTCGGATCGTTGCGCAAGGCAAGTTCGATTTGGGCCATCTGCTCAGGCGGCAGGGCCTCGTCGAGATAGCCTTCGAGATCGGATTGGCGAATCGGCGTGGTCATCGGCCTTCTTCCGTCTTACTCCTCGTACAACTCGGGAAACACTTCCTCGGGCAGTCCCTGGCCTCGGACGGCGGTGCGAAGTTTGGCGAGGAACTCGAACTTGTGGTTGGCCACCGTCTGTTCGGAGATCCCCAACCGCGTGGCCGCTTCCTTGTTGGGCAGGCCGCGAACGAACAGCAGTTCGGCACACTTGAGCCTCTCCCATTGTCCACGATTGCGCCAATGGTCGATCTGCGCGGTCATGGCGGCCGTCAGGGCCGACGACTCCAACGAGCGTCGCTCGCCGCTTCGTGCGATACTGCTGGGGGGGCGGGCCTTGCCGGCGGGCTCCCAACTGTCGCCGCTCGCATTGCCGGGCATCAGCGGCAGCGTCGGACGCCGGCCCTCGCGCCGCAACAGATCGGTCAGCTTATGGGCCGTGATCGAGAAGAGGTAGCTTTCCAGCGGTCGGCGCGGGTCGTAGTTCGGCAAACTGGTCAGGAAACCGATGAACGCTTCCTGGACCACGTCCTCCGACGCCGCCCGATTCCGCAGCCGGGTGTCGACGTAGGCCAACAACCGACCTTCGTACCGGGCGATCAGTTCGTTCCATGCGTCGGCCTCGCCGTCGCGGATGCGGCGGATCAGAAGGCTATCGGCCTGGTTGGGGATGGTCATCGTGGTATTGGGTCCTACCGTTTAGCTGTCGCCGGCACGGCGACTTGGCCGAAAAGTGTGTTCCAGCGTCAAGTCGCCGTGCCGGCGACAGCTAAACGCACTTGTCGACGTGTCGTCATGCTACCATGACCAGTGCTCCGACGACAAGCAGGGTCAGCATCACCAGCCCTACCGGTCGTGTTTTCTTGAACGCCAGCAGAGCGACCATGCTGACCAACATCAGCAGACCGATCGGAAGGGCCAACAGCGCGATGCTACGCGGGACCGCGACCGGTCGGACCGCTTGTTGCGGAATCGACGGATCACGCGGTTCGACGAGGATCTCCGTGGTCGTTGACTCCAGCATGGGGACGGCCGAGATCGCATGGTCGGGTAGTCTCTGGAAGCCGACCATTCGCAGGGCGACCCAAGAGGTCAAGACCAACAACATCATGCCACCGACGACGCCCAGGACCAGCCGGCCCCGACGGTTCCCTCCGGTTGCACGATCGATTTTCAGAATGGCGAACAGGACTGACAACAGGAGCATCGCACCGACAAGTGCGGCGCCCAAGAGCCAGAGCCGCCCGGTAATCACCGACCGACGCCATAACTGATCGATATGGGCCTTCACCGGCCGGTCGAACTGCATTAGCACGTGCAGCCGGACCATCGGCCCGGCTTCGTCGGGTTCCAGGATGATACGGGTGGCGGCGTCCAGGTCGACCGTTTCGGTAAACTCTTCCGTGACGATGTTCTCACGGATGTAGTCCGACGACAGACGCACACGCGAAGCGGCCTTGGGGCCCAAGTAGTCGGCAATGTAAGTGGCAACGGCCGTTTGCAACGCGGAGGGCAAGGCTTGGGTACATTCGTGCCGCGTTAGGTACGGCCCGACCGCGACGCTCATCTGATAGGTATCGCCCGAGGCGATCCGCCGGGGCGATGCGTCGACCCATTCGGGTCTCGCTTCCGCCGCGGGGTTCTCCTCGGCAGCATCCTCTTCGGCGGTCTCACCCTCCACTGTTTCGGCGACTGGGGCAATCGTTTCCACGTCTGGCACGGGTGGTGGCGGGTCGGGCATCTCCGGGGCGGGTAGGCGCGCGGCGGTCGTCTCGACACGTGGTGCCGACCGCTCGGCGTGGACCGTGGGCCTTGTGGTGAAAACCAGGGCGAACAGGACGAAACCCCCGATCAACACGATGGGGATGACCAACAGCAGGGCCATCCACGCGGCGGGCGCCGTTTTCTGGTTGGTCAGCAGCACGGAGCCCCCAACGATGCCGCCGAGGACAAGCAGGCCGCCGAGGCCGAGTATCAACAGGAATAATATGCTCATGTCACGGTCCTTTCCGCCACACCGTCCGGCGCGGGCTGCGGTCGGCTGCGAGAACCTCGCCGCCAGAGGATGAGGATCAGTGTGTAGACGAAGCACAAGGGTACGGCAACGATCAGCGTGCTCGCCGGGTCGGCCGGTGTGCAGAAGACGGCCACGGCGGCACAAACCACATATCCGAGGATCCAAGGCCATAGGTTCCTGTTGATCGCGACCGCCAAGAGTACGACGCCGACTATGATCAACGGCAACAGCAACAAAAGCTCGATCGGCCCGGGCGCAGTCGTGCCCTTTTGCGTCAGCAGGACAGCCAGCATGGACACGCCCGCTGCCACCAATACGGCCAGAACCATCGCCCGAACGGGCCCCGGCCGGGGTCTACCACCGCCGGGCTCGGTTTTCGAGGGCCGTTGTTGGGAATCCCGGCGTCGAGTGATCTTCAGACCGACGAAAAGGATCGCCAGGAAACCGAGCACGAAGGACATCCCGATGCCCGCAAGCCAGACCCGCTCGGTGATGACCGCTTGCTTCCATGCCGACTCGACGTCCTGCTTGACGTTCGCATCGAACCGTGCCAGGACGTGGAGTTGGACCATCGGGCCGAACGAGGTCTGGACGGCCTCTTGCCATTGCTCGGCGACCAGTTGTTCGGTGAGGAAATCCGCCGGCAGCGAGATTCGGCCGACGGCCTTTGGGCCGATCGTCGTCGAGGCGTACTGCTGCACGGCTTCGCTGAGCGCATCGGGCAGCTTCGCGTCGCATTCGAGCCGCGAGATGTACGGACCGACCGAGACGGCCATCTGGTAGACATCGTCCACCCGGCCCGGCGGAGCATCGACCCATGCGGGACGCTGCTCGGCGGCGGCCGGCTCTTCGGGTTCGGTGGAGGAGACGTCAGGCTCGTCCGGCGGCGTGTCGCTTTCCGTGGTATCAGCTTCAGTGGTATCGGTTCCAGTGGCATCGGTTTTGGCGGTATCGGAATCGGCGGTGGCGGTCAGCGCCATGTCCTCGTCGGAGGCGACCTCGGCGACTGCTTCTTCTTCAGCGACGGTTGCTTCGCCGGTCGTTTCGGGACGGACGTCGTCTTCGATGATAATCTCCTCGACGGGCCCTTCGTCCAAGGCTCTGCGAGCACGCTGCATCTCCATTACGGCTTGTACTCGATCCATGGCGGCGCGTTGCTGCTGCTGCTCGCTTTGCCTGACCATCTTGTAGGAGAAAAGCAGACCGCCGCCGAGTAGGACGGTCATCAGGCCGATCGCCAAGAGCACGACGCCGACGACCCGGGTTTTCGGATAGACCAGCAGCAGCACCATGCCCACGAGCCCGCCCAGCAAGACCAGG